>DAIOWL010000591.1:0-4980 GCA_036758545.1 Streptosporangiaceae bacterium
CCTGCAAGGCCAGTTCCGTGGCTGGTAGCTGCCACCCGTATGACACCCCCGGGCCTGCCCAGCCCGGGGGGCCAATCCTCTCCCCGAAGGAGGCTCCCCATGTCCGCTGTACCCGCCATGACGCCCGCTGTACCTGCCGTGACGGCTCAGGATCTCGAGCTGGAGCGGGCCGAGCTGCTCCCGGCCCGGGAAACCCTCTTGATCTGCAAGCTCAATACGCGCTACGGCTGCTACGGCCTCTTCCGTGAATGATGCCGCCTGCCGCCTTCAGGCCTGGGGCCTGCGTGGCCTCGGGCAGCTCATCCCTAAGGAGGACCCATGCCTGCTGTACTTACTAAGACGCCTGCTGTGCCTGCCGTGACGGCTCAGGATCTCGAGCTGGAGCGGGCCGAGCTGCTCCCGGCCCGGGAAACCCTGTGGATGACCAGGCTCTACCCGTACTACAACCCGGGAGGTCCCATGATGCACTACCACCCGAACCCCCCTTTCGACGTCCCCCAGTATGACGCCTGACTCTCACCGGTGAGCTGCGCGCCACAAGCCTGATCTAGCCGCCGCAAGGAGCTCCCGCCCAGCTGACCTTCCCGGGCTGGGCGGGCCCCCTTGGCCTGGTGCTATACCGGGGCCTGCCCCGGCTGGCGAGGGGAGCAACTCGCGGACCTGTCGTTCGTTGAGTTTGTCCCCCATGGGGGACAAACGCTCGGCCAGCGGCCAGGCGTCGATGAGCCGGTAGGCCTGTGGACATGACATGTCCCACTGCTGCTCGACATTGTCCTCCGGATGATCGAGACACCGTTCTTGAGGCTGTCGGGCCATGCACGGTTGACAGTGGCGAAGTGCCGGATGCCGCTTTCTCCAGGTGTTCCAGGCATCGATGATGAACTCCGCGCCGAGCTGTGGGTCCGCCTTGGTGACGACGGTCCGCATAGGCTTTGAGCGAGCTCCTGTAAATGTCAGACCCTGCGCTACGGTGATCCTCCTCGCGACACGCCCGGCCCGGAAAACAGATCTCTCAGCCCATGCTAGAGCTGATATGCCTATTAAGGCTGCTGGTCCTATCTGGTCTGCTAGACCTATCAGGCCTGCATAACGCAACTATTGTCCTGGTCTCCCTCTACTGTCCTGCTAGGCCTGCTAGGGCTAACAAGACTGATAATCCTGAGATGCTTGCTTGATCTAGCAGAGTTGCTAGCTGACCGTCTGAACCGCTGGAGGTACGGTTCCGCCATGGTAGAGGCACGAATGCGCGAGCCCTGGGTGATCGCCCTGGCCTCCCAGAAAGGCGGCGTCGGCAAGACGACACTGGCAGTCGAACTGGCAGCAGTGTTCGCCGACACATCCGGCCGGGCCCTGGTGGTCGACATCGACCCGCAGCGCACGGCCGAAGAGATCATCACCGCATCGGACTCGGTCCCGTTCGACTTCGCTGCGGAAAATGACCCGCGGGTCCTCGAGCAGATGCGGACGGTGCGCGACTATGACGCGATTCTTGTCGACTGCCCGGGAAACCTGGAGGATACCGAGACGCTTACCGGGGTTCTGGCCGCGGCCACGTTCGCGGTCATCCCGATGATCCCGGAGCGGGCGGCCGTACAGCCGACGCTCCGGACAGCCAGCCTGTGCCACGACCACAAGGTGCCTCACCGAGTGGTGATCAACATGGCCGACCCGCTCAGGGGAGCGGGGCCAGTAGAGGCAGCCTGGGGCCTGCTCGACAGCCTGGAAGTCCCCCGGATGATCTCGTTCGTCCGCCGCTATGTGGCGCACAGCCAGGCGCAACTCGACGGACGGATGATCACCGAATACCGCGGTGACCGTTCCTGGTTCTCGGCGCTCGATGACGTCCGGCGGGTCCAGGCCGAGCTCCTGATCGAACTCGGGCGGCTGTGATGGCGGGCCAGCGCAAGACGCTCGGATCCCTTGTCCAAGCCACTGATGCGACGGTAGCCGCCCCTGCTACTACGCCTGATAGATCTGATAAGCCTGCTAGGGATAGCAGGACCTCGGGGCCTGCCCAGCCTGCTAAGGCTGCGGTGGCGGACATGACCATGCGCAGCTGGTACATGCCGAAGGCCTCGGCCGACCGGCTGGCCGCACTGGTCGATGACGTCCACTTCGCGACCCGGCTGCCGAAGCACCTAGTCATGGGCGCCCTCGTCAATGTGATCGACCGGCACCGGGCTGAGGTGGAAGCCGAGGCCCGGGCAGCCGCAGGTCAGTAGGTCGGCCGCCTAGTGTGCGACCGGTCTTCGCGCTCCAGTCAGGCTGAAACTTATGGCTGACTATTAAGCAACAGTCGATGGGTTCCTGAGTTTGCCGATGGCAGTCTGGCGAGCCGATCGGGCACGGACCAGGGCCTGCGGGGTTGGTCGGCTGCCGACGAGTCGTAGCGTCTGAGGCAGCTCTCGCCCCCTGGTTTGTCTCCCATGGGAGACAAAATGCATGATCCCTTTCCGTTGAGCTCTGAACAGCGATTCTGAGGAGCAGACTGGCTGGCATGACTCCTGAGAACGTGCCGGAGCGGCCGCAACTGCCGCTGCGGTGGCCCGCAGGCGAGCCGGAGGACAGTCAGTGAGCCGGGCAGAGCCGACCCGGCTGGCACCAGGACCCGGGATCCCGGTGCCTTCGCCGGCCGTCCCGGCAGTGGAGGGGCGGGTTGCGACGACGGTCCGGTTGCGCCCGGCGGCCGCGGCGGCTCTCAATAGCGCCTGGCTGCACCAGCGCATGCACGTGAACCCCAGGCTTTCGTATCCCGAGTTCGCGAGCGAGATCGTCCGGCTGGGACTTGCCGCCTTCGAGCCCCAGACTCCGGAGGCAGTCCGGCCGAAGGGCGTGCGGCCGGCCGGAGCCCCGGAGCCCCGGCCCTCAGCAGAAGTCCCGGGCCTGCCGAAGTACCTGCGCCTGGAACGCAAGGAGCTGCTGATCTGGCCGGACCAGATTACACAACTGTCGATCCTCGCCCGCGTACTTAACAGGAACCGCAGGGGAGCGGGGGAACGGATAACCACGAACACGCTTATCCGCGTTGCCGTGGCACTCCTGCTCAGCCGGTACCAGGACCTGGCGGGTACGACGGAGGAAGAACTCCACCGCTCCCTGGGACTCCCGTCGGCTGCCGAGAACGCGCTCACGACCACGCTGCCCGCCCCGCCCCGCTCGCCGCTGAGCGGGTGATAACCCGCTTTATCAAGCCATGCGGTCGTCCTGGCCCTTGGCCTTCAGGCCGGCGGGGGGCCGGGGTCAGCGGGATTCAGTTGCGCTTTTGCGCGTGTCTTGCCGTCCGCCAGGAAGGGCGGTCCATACAGTTGCGCTTATGCGCCTAAGCGCAACTAGACGCCTCGGGTCGGCCCCCGGGCAGACTCCGGCCAACAAGGGGCAGCGATACCGGGCCGAAGTGCTCGCCGAGGCCGAGGTGAACGCGATCATCGGCGCCTGCTCGGCCGTCTCGCTGACCGGCGTCCGCAACCGGGCGCTGATCATCAGCTTGTACCGGGGCGGCCTGCGGATCGCTGAGGCGCTGGCGGTCCGTCCGGCCGACATTGACCCCGAGCGCGGTACCGTGCGCGTCATGGACGGCAAGGGGCACAAGCCGCGGACGGTCGGCCTCGAACCGGGTGCCATGGCGGCAGTCCAGCGCTGGATGGACAAGCGCCGTCAGGCAGGTATCCGCGGGCGCACCCTCCTGTGCACCCTCCGGGGTGCCCCGATGTCGCAGCAGTACGTCCGGGCCATGCTGCGGCGTGCAGCGGAGCATGCGGGAGTTGAGCGGCGGGTCGTGCCGCACCAGCTGCGCCACACGCACGCCGCCGAGCTCGTCTCCGAGGGCGTGCCAATGCCGGTGATCAGGGATCAGCTCGGCCACTCGTCTCTCGCCGTCACCGATCGCTACCTGCGCGATATCGCGCCGGCGGAAGTGATCGCCACCATGCAGCGGCGCCAGTGGATGGAGCCTGGCCGGTGACTGAGAAGTGCGGGCGGCTCACTAAGGCAGGTGCACCGTGCAAGATCACCCGCGCCGCGATGGCTGGATGGTACACGGCACTCCGCGCCGAAGCTCCGCCTGCCTTATCTACATTCCGGCCGCCGAAGCCGTCAAAGCCGATGAGGAACGCCGCATGCTCGCCTACCACCGGGGGACGGCTGAGAAGAAGCCTCACGGTGCGGTGGCGGCAGCAGATGATCGCGCGTCCTGGAAGGCGACGACGAGGACGACATCGCCCGGTTCCTCGTAGCTGTAGATGATCAGCATCCACCGCCACGGCCCGAGGATGACCCGCATCGGCGCCCAGCGTCCCTCCAGCTGCCGGCCGATCCGGGGAAACTGCTCGAGAGCGCGAAGTGAGCGCTGGACGCGCAGCCTGGTATCGACCGGAAGGCTGTGCGTCACGATCATGCGGTCGAGGTCGTCGACCGCGGGGACGCTGAGCCGGACCTTAGCCACCGGTCAGAGCTCGTCCAGGGCGATCGTCTCGCCTGCGCGGGCGCGCTCCAGGCTCTGCATCGCGTGCTCGTAAGCGCCCGGGATCCCGTCGAGCACCGCGACGAGGTTACGTGCCTCGGGATCGGCTTCCTCGAGCGCGGCGGAGAGCAGCGACCGCGCCAGGGTGCCTTCCTGGACATGGGTGCGCTCGGCGAGCCGCGCCAGCCGGGCGGCGTGCTCCGGGTCGAGCGTGACGTTCAGCCGGTGGCCGGATCTCTCCATGGGAACGAGCGTACTACACGGACCGGCACGAAACGTGTACCCGCCCAACGGCTCGGCGCACGGGAGATCGTGAACTGTCCGAGGCGATACTGTCAGGCCATGCCCGATCCGTCGAAAGCGACTGGGGCCTCGACGAGGCCGAGGCCCTGCTAGATATGGACGGGCGGCGAGAGCGCCTGGAACTGGTTGTTGCCGGCCTGCAGCGCGGCAAGGTCCAGCCCGCCGGCCACGCGACCGCGCGCGACCGGATCGAGAAGCGCATCCGAGACCGCCGCACC
>DAIOWL010000592.1:0-2974 GCA_036758545.1 Streptosporangiaceae bacterium
GCACAGCTGGATCGTGGTCGGCCCCGTCGTGGACTGGACCAGCAGGTGCGTGCATTCGCCGGCCGTATTACTGACCCGCGGTGAATCCGGGTTGATGCCGGGTATGTCGAAAACAGGCTGCCCGCTGCGATCAGTAGTGGGGTCGGGCCAGTTCGGTATCCCGTGGGAGCGCATGCACTGGGCAAATTCCAGCATGCCGGTCATCATCTGCGGAACCTGGGCCTGGGTTGGCTGGAGCAGCTGTGCGCAGGCTCGCTGGGCCACCTGGAACCGGGAATTGCTGACCCCGACTTGCCGTGGGGTGACCTTAGGCACCCCTCCCCTGCCGGCCGGATCGGGAAAGTCCGGCACCCCGTGCGAGCGCATGCAGCGGGAGAAGGCGACAGCCGCGGAGCTCGTCGCCTGGGAGCTGACTGGGCCGCCCGCATTCGACGAGCCGCCGGGCCCGGTGGATGACGGACTGCCACCGCATGCCGTCGCCAGCAGGACCAGGACGGCGATGGCGGCGGCGGTGCCTTTCAATGTGACTCCAGCCCCGCCGGAGCGGGGTCCAGGCGCTGGCATTCGCCGAACTTTCCGGAGATCGGCTGCGAATGTGTCTGGCTGTGGGTTATGCCGGCCGGAACGAGATTGAAGACAGGCCGCCCCTCGGAATCGAGGCTGGGGTCCGGCCAGCTGGGCACCCCGTGGGAGCGCATACACCGGGCGAACTTACGGTCGGCGGTCAGCATCTGCTGCACCAGGGCCTGCGGGCAGTCGCCGGCCATCAGGCACTGCCGGGCCTGCTGCTGGGACGATGTGGCGTTCGGGAGCAGGTGCTGGCAGGCGTTCTGGGCCGTCCGGAGCCGGGAGTCGCTGACCCCGAGCCGCTGCGCGCTGGTCTTCGGGATCCCTCCGCCGCTGGCCGGATCGGGAAAGTCGGGTACGCCGTGGGAGCGCATGCAGCGGGAATAGCCGACCGCTGACGAGAAGCTCGCCTGCCCTCCCGCGCCGGGTGTGCCGCCCGGATCGGCGGAGGGCGGGCTGCCGCTGCATGCCGCCGCCAGCAGGACCAGGGCGGCCGTGGCGATGAGCATGGGGACTGGCTTCATGCCGGCAGTTCTACGCCCGGGCGGGTGACATCAGCGCAACCGGCGATGTTGCGCGGATGTCACGCTGGCCGGCGCATGATGGTGGTATGCGGGTGCTAGTGGCCGAGGACCATGCGACGCTGGCCGCCCGGATCGCCCAGGGGCTGGCTCAGGCCGGGATGGCCGTGGACGCCGTGCACGACGGCGCGGCGGCGCTGGAGGCCGCCGGGCAGGCGGCCTACGACGTGATCGTGCTCGACCGCGACCTGCCGGCCGTGCACGGCGACCGGGTGTGCCGCACCCTGGCCGGGGGCGGCCCGCGGATCCTCATGCTCACCGCCGCCGCCGACGTCGAGGACCGGGTCGACGGACTGGAACTGGGCGCGGATGACTACCTGCCCAAGCCGTTTGCGTTCGCCGAGCTCGTCGCCCGGGTACGGGCGCTAGCCCGCCGCGCGCCGTCCGCGCCGCCGGTGCTGCGCCGCGGGAACCTGTCCGTCGACCGGGCCCGGCACCGCGCTAGCCGCGGTGATGGTCCGCTGTCGCTGACCCGCAAGGAGTTCGGCATCCTGGAGATGCTGCTGGCCGCCGACGGCGCCGTGGTCAGTGCCGAGGAACTGCTCGAGCATGTCTGGGACGCGCACGCCGACCCGTTCAGCAATATCGTCTCGGTGACGATGACCCGGCTGCGTCGCAAGCTCGGCGACCCGCCGCTGATCGAGACCGTGGTGGGCAAGGGGTACCGGATGTGAGCCGCCCGCGGCTGACGGTACGGGCCCGTTTGACCCTGCTGTATATCGGCCTGTTCGCCGGGTGCGGGGCGATCGTCGTGGGGGTCAGCTATACGCAAGTGGCGCGGTTGCCGGCGCAGGTTCAGGGCAAGGGCGGCGGCACACCTTCGCCCAGCGATCTGGCCGCGTTCACGGGGCGGTGCCGGTCCGCGGAGCTGAGCGTCCATCCCAACGCGCGCATCCTGGCCAAGTGCGCCGCCTACTTCCAGCAGCAGGGCGCGCAGGGACAGCGTGACCTGACCCTGTCGCATCTGCTGCAGTACTCGCTGATCACGCTGGCCGTGGTCATCGCCCTAGCCGCGGTCCTCGGCTGGATCTTCGCCGGACGGGCGCTGCGCCCGGTGCACCGGATCACGACGGCCGCCCGTGCCGCGTCCGAGCACAACCTGTCGGCGCGGGTGGCGGCGACCGGGCCTCGGGACGAGCTCCGGGAGCTGGCCGAGACATTCGACGAGATGCTCGGCCGACTCCAGGCGGCGTTCGAGGGCCAGCAGCGGTTCATCGCCAATGCTTCGCATGAGCTGCGCACCCCGCTGGCGGTCATGCGGGCTACGGTCGACGTGGTGCTGGGTAATCCGGATAGCACGGCTGGGGACCTGCGCGCCATGGGCGCTGATATTCGCGTGGCGGTCGATCACGCCGAGCACCTCATCGGGGCGCTGCTCATCCTGGCGCGCAACGAGCGCGGACTCACCGTGCGGGAGAAGGTGGACCTGGCCACGGTGGCCGAGGACGTCTTGGACGCTGCCCGCCTGGGTGGCCGGCGGGTGCACGCTTCGCTTGAGCCAGCTGTCATCTCGGGTGATCCGGTGCTGGCCGAACGGCTCATCGCGAACCTGGTCGACAACGCCATCAGGTACAACCTGCCGGGCGGCGAGGTCTGGGTTAGCACCCGCACCGTGGGCGGCAGCGGCGAGCTGACCGTGGCTAATACCGGGCCGGTCGTCGACCCGGCCGACGTCGGACGCATCTTCCAGCCGTTCGAGCGGCTGAGTGACCGGACGTCCCATGGCGGTTTCGGGCTCGGGCTGGCCATCGTCGCATCCATCGCCGCGATCCACGGCGGCACCGCCACCGCCCGCCCCCGCGACGACGGCGGCCTGTCCGTCACGG
>DAIOWL010000592.1:3074-4973 GCA_036758545.1 Streptosporangiaceae bacterium
ACAGCCAATGGATCTTGACCTCCGCCCGCACACCGAACGGAGCCCTATGACTGAATACCGTGCCTCCTTCGACGCCGCCATAAGCTTCAGCAACGGCGGTGACCTGACTGCTCACGGATTCCGGGTAGATGTCCCCTCGCCCGAAGTGGGCGAAGCCGACATCGCCGCATTGTTCGTCGCCTCGCTCGGCCTGCTGATGACGGACACAGTCGAGCTCAGCAATGTCGAGGTCTTCGCCGAACCGCACAAGGGCACGCGGGGAGGACCGTCGGATCATAGCCGTGGCGCACCAGCCGTACTCGGGCGACTGGTCGAACTCAACCACGTGATCCGGGTCGGCATGATCACCTATCCCGGACTTCCCGGACCTGCCATCACCCCGTACCTGACCAGGGAAGCCTCCCGCGAGCACTACACCTCCGGCACCGAGTTCGCCATCGACGAGCTCACCCTGATCGGCAACACCGCGACCTACCTCGACGCGCCCTATCACCGCTACCCCGACGGCGCGGACCTCAGCTCGATCCCCCTGGCCCGGACGGTCGACCTGCCCGCGGTGGTCGTCAGGGTGACCGGCGCCGGACAGCACGGTATCGACGTCGGCGCGCTGGCCGCCCTGGATGTCCGCGGCACGGCCGTGCTGCTGCACACCGGCGACGACGCCCGGTTCGGCTCACCGGCCTATACCGAGGGTCGGCACTTTCTCACCCGGGCCGGCGCCGAGTGGCTGGCCGCCCATGGCGCAGCACTGGTCGGCATCGACGCGCTCAACATCGACGACACCGACGACGGCAGCCGGCCGGCCCACACGCTGCTGCTCGCCGCCGGCATTCCCGTCGTCGAGCATCTGACCGGTCTCGGGCAACTGCCACCGAGCGGCGCCCGGTTCACCGCCGTGCCGCTGCGCATAGAAGGATTCGGGACTATACCCGTGCGCGCTTTCGCCCGGCTACCCGAGCAGCCATCGTTGGGCCCAACAGCAGCGCGAGGGCGTGGTAGCCGATGACCACGGCGATGACGAGCGCCACCGCGGGATCGAGCCAGTACCACCCGACAAAGCATATGAGGCCTTAATATTGGCCAGAATTAAGACCGGTTTCTATACTGGCCTCTATGGAGACCATACCCATCACCGAAGCGAAGGCCCGGATCGCCGAACTCGCCGACCGGGTCGCCCGCGAGCATGATCACTTCACCATCACCCGCAACGGCCGAGCCGACGTCATGCTGATCTCCGTCGCCGAGTACGAATCCATGCAAGAGACCCTTGACATCCTCAGCGATGAGGAGGCGCTCGCCGACCTGCGGCAATCCCGTGAAGACTTCGCCGTCGGCGATACCTTCGACGCCGGGCAGGTCCGCGATGAGCTGGAGCGGCGACGGCGCGGAACATCGTGACCGGCGATCCGCAAGCGCCCGGACCAGAGGCCGAACGACCGTACACCGTCATCTTCTCCAGGCAAGCCCGGCGCAACCTGCACGAGAACCTGCCGCTCGACGTCGCCGCCGCGGCCATGGAGACGATCGACAGGCCTCTCGCTACAGGCCCGCACCGCGTCGGCAAGCCACTTGATGAACCCTTCAATGGTTACTACTCCGCGCGTCGCGGGACCTACCGGATCATCTACCGCATCAACGAGGACAAGCACACTGTGGAGATCCACTCCATCCGGCACCGGCGAGACTCCTACCGGACCTGACCGACAGTGCCCCTGGCCGCCGTGCTGATCGCGGTCACCGTACTTTCCGGGATGATGGTGCCTGGACCGCAGTGTTTTCTGACCAACGGGCCATTAAAACTTCACCACGCTTGACAGCCCGACGGTGCGCCGATCAGATGGTCAGGCTTCGGCCAGGTCGATGCTCGTGGCGATGTCGATCGCGCCGAGCAGGGAACGG
>DAIOWL010000593.1:0-4958 GCA_036758545.1 Streptosporangiaceae bacterium
CAGCACCGCGACCGCCCCCGTGGCCAGGGTCACGGCGCTGACGACGGCGGCCTTGCCGGCCAGCACCCGCCACCGCCGGGGCGTGGCGGCGAGCGTGAGGCGGATCATCCCGGTGCTGTACTCGCCGCTGATCACGGTCACGGCCACGATCGCGACGATGGCCTGACCGAGGTAGATCCCGGTGAGGCTGACCTTGGCCGGGTCGAGCTGGCAGCCTCCGGCCGGGCAGCTCACCGAGTTCGCCGCGATCGCGCTCACCGCCGCGGTCAGCGCGGCCACGGCCAGCAGCAGCCAGCCGGTGCCGGGCAGGGTGCGCAGCTTCGTCCACTCCGCGTGCGCCACGTCCGTCACACGTCCCTCCGGCGGAGCAGGAACAGCGCGAAAACGAGGGCTGCCGCGGCCCAGGCGCACAGCACCGCGAACCCGGCCCACGGCGCCAGCGGGAAGTACTTGGTGCCGGGGTTGTAGTTCCCGGCGACCTGCGCGTACTGCGGCGTGCTCTGCTGGAGGGCGAACGCGGCTGCCGGGGTGACGCGTACCAGCCACTCCTCGGCGCCGACCGGCAGGATGCCAGGGATCGTCGCCAGCATGTACGGCAGCACGACGCCGACGATCACCGCGGTCACCGCCGCGGCGCTGCGCCGCAGCAGCGTGCCGATGGCTAGGGCCAGTACGGCCGCCACGGCGAGCAGTGCAGCGGTGCCGGTCACGATCCGCAGCCAGGTCAGCGCCGGTGCCGGGAAAATCGGGTTACCGCTGGCGTGCAGCAGGTGCTCGCCCAGCGGGATTGCGACCGCGGCCGCGATCAGCCCGGTCACGAACGTGACCGCGGCTAGCACGATCGCTTTAGCCGCCAGTACCCGGCCGCGGCGCGGGCTGGCGGTGAACGTGGTGCGAATCATCCCGCGCCGGTACTCCGCGGTCACGAACATGACGCCGATTACCACCATCGCGATCAGCGCCGCAAACGTGCCCGACAGGGTCTTCTGGATGGCGTCGACGTCATTGTTGTCCGGGGCGATGTCGCCGGACCCCGACACGGTGAAGATGCCGTCGCCCTGTCGGAATCCCTGCGTCGAGGCGGGCAGCGCCGGTGGCCCGCCGAGGTTACCGACTCCTATCGCGCCGCCGGTCCACCGGGTAGACGGCCAGGCGCCCTGCTGGCTCACGTGGTCGAAGGCGGCGGTGGCCAGGGTGGGACCGCCGGTCGAGGACCCGCCACCCAGAGAGGTGGTGGTCACCGAGTAACCGGGCGACGCGGCGAACAGGCCGGCCTGCACGGTGGACAGCAGCCCGGCCAGCGTCACCGTGCCGACCTTGACCCAGTGCGCTCCGTCGGCCGAGTCGTAGCCGGTGATCACGTCGCCGGAGCGGGTCAGCCGCAGCCACCGCGGCGACGCCGCGGACACGTTCCCGCTCAGGCCCGGGGTGTCGTTGACGTAATTCCACTGCATCCGCACGCCGTGGGTTCCCGTCACCATCATGGCCGCGTACGCCGAACCCTGGGTGGTGGCCGCCTTGATGATGATTCCGGCTTTGGACCACGGCTGCACGCCTGGTTTCATGCCTGCCGTCGGGTTCTGTCCGGCCGCGATGCCGCCGCTCGATGAGTACCGCCCGGTCAGGGAGGTCAGCCGGACCGTGAGGCTGCCGTCAGCGACCAGCGGCTGGTGGACGAAGTAGAAGCTGTCGGTCACCCATTGCCCGCCCGGCCCGGTGGGCGGTGCCGGGCAGGCCAGGCTGGGACTCGTCGGCGTCAACTGGATGCCGCACTCGCTGTTCGCCCCGGTCAGCGCGCCGATCCCCACCACGAGCAGCGCCGCGACGGCTACGCCGATGAGCCAGCCGCGCACCGTGCGGAACTTGGTCCACTCGGCCCGCAGGAGCTGGGTGAACCCGTCGCGCCTGACACGCATCTCCGAGTGGTACGGCGTCATCACGCTCATGGCGTGACCTCCGCACGGAATTCGACCGCGTCCCTGGTCAGCTCCATGTAGGCCTCTTCCAGGGACGCCCGGTGGGCCGACAGCTCCGTGAATGGCACCGAGCTTTCTGACAGCAGTTTCACCACACGTTCGGGAGTCATGCCGGCGACGGTGATGACGTCGCGAGCCGTAGCCGCGGGCTCGGCCCCGGCCCGGGCCAGCACCGTCATCGCCTCGTCGCGCGCCGCGGTGCGCACCGTCACCCGGTCGGCGGAAGCCGCGGCGATGAGCTCGGCCACGCTGGCGTCGGCGATCACCCGGCCGCGGCCGACTACGACCAGGTGATCCGCGGCGTCCTGCAGTTCGCTCATCAGGTGGCTGGAGACCAGCACGGCGCGGCCCTGCGCGGCCAGGGACCTCAGGAAGCCGCGCATCCAGACGATGCCCTCCGGGTCCATGCCGTTGAACGGCTCGTCGAACATCAGCACCGGCGGGTCGCCGAGCAGCGCGGCGGCGATCCCGAGCCGCTGCCGCATGCCGAGGGAGAACCCGCCCGCCTTCCGCCTGGCCGCCTGCCCCAGCCCGGCCCGCTCGATGACCTCGTCGGCCCGCGTGGCCCCCAGGCCCTGCGAGTGGGCCAGCCAGAGCAGGTGGTTGCGCGCGGACCGGCTGGGCTGCAGCGCGCCCGCGTCGAGCAGCGAACCGACCTGGCTGAGCGGGTGGCGCAGGCTGGCGTACGGCCGCCCGCCGACGGTCGCCGTCCCGCCGTCGGCGGCATCGAGGCCGAGGATGATTCGCATGGTGGTGGACTTGCCCGCGCCGTTCGGCCCGACGAACCCGGTGACCTGGCCGGGCGAGACGGTGAACGTCATGCCGTCGAGGGCAAGGGCCGGCCCGAACCGCTTGCGCAGCCCGTCGACTTCGATGGTTGCCTCCATGTGCAGAAGGCTAGGGAACCGGGTACCCGGCGGTCGTCCCGCCACGGAGCCGTCTTCGTCCTCGCTGCCTGGTGGGACGCCGGGTCCGGCCGCGTCCCCCGCACGGGGGACGGCGGGACCACCTCCCAGTCCGATGCGGCCATGCTGACCAGCGGCGAGAATAGGAGTATGAATGCGGCTACGCGGCCCAGGGCGCCGCTGGCGCTGAGCGCGCTGCTCGGGCTGCTCGCCGTGGCCGAGCTGGCCGCCCGGCTCAGCACCAGCTCAACCGTGCGCGCCGGGCTGGACGCACCGGCCGGCCATGCCGGGGTGACCGTGCCGACCGCGCTGCTGATGTGCGCGTTCTGCCTGCTGGCCACCGTGCCGGCGGGACTGCTCCGCCCCGTCCCGGCGGCGGTCACGGTATACCTGGCGGCCGCGCTGTCGCTGGCGCTGTTCGAGCTGGTGACGATCGCGGGCGCGGCGGCGCTGCTGGTGGCCGCGTACCGGCTGGCGCGAGCCGGATCACTGGCCCTGGCCGTCGGGCTGGGCGCACCGTTCCTCGCGCTCGCGCTGATCCTGGCCGGTACCGCCTCGGGGAGCCTGCGGATGCCGGCCGCGTCCGGCCTGGCCGCGGCGGCCACCGAGACCCGGGTGCTCGCGGTCCTGCTGGCGTCGGCGATCCCGCTCGCGACCGTGGCCGCGATGGCGCGGGGAGCGCGCGAGCAGAGCCAGAGCCACAGCGCCGCCCGCGAGGTCACCGAGGGGATGCTCGCCGATCACCTGGCGCGCGGGGAGCGGGCCAGGATCGCCCGCGAGCTGCACGACGTGGTCGCGCACCACATCTCGATGATCGCGGTGCAGGCGGAGACCGGCCGGCTGACCACACCGGGGCTGCCCGCCGCGGGCGCACAGCGGTTCGCCGCGATCGGTGACACCGCCCGGGCCGGGCTGACCGAGATGCGCCGTCTGCTCGGTGTGCTCCGCGAGGACGCCGAGCAGGACACGGCATCCGAGCCGGACCCGCAGCCGGCGGCCCCGGGCCGGCGCCCGCAGCCGGGCTTGCCGCAGCTGGGCGACCTGGTGGACGACGCGCGCGAAGCATCGGGCGGCGTGGTCAGGCTCATCATGTCCGGCCAGGCGGACCGGCTGGATCCGGGCGTGGAGCTGGCCGCCTACCGCATCGTGCAGGAGGCCCTCACCAACGCGCGGCGGCACGCGCCCGGCGCGGCCGTCGACGTCGAGCTGCGCTACGCCGACGACGCCCTGCGGCTGCGGATCCGCGACAACGGGCCAGGTCAGGCGGCCCGATATCACGCCGGTCACGGCCTGCTCGGCATGCGAGAGCGGGCCACCGCGGTCGGCGGGTCCCTGCAGACGGGCGACGCGCGCGGTGGCGGTTTCTGCGTCCAGGCCGAGCTGCCTGCCAAGGCCCCGGACGCCATGACGGGCGGACGTGCGGAGGGGACGCACCCGTGAGCATCGGCATCGTCGTCGCCGACGACCACGAGGTGGTGCGGGCCGGCTTCGCCGCCCTGCTGGACACGCAGCCGGACTTCACCGTGCTCGGTACCGCGTGCGACGGCGGCGAGGCGGTGCGAGTGTGCCGTGAGCTGCGCCCCGACGTGGTGCTGATGGACGTCCGGATGCCCAGCCTGGACGGGATCGAGGCGACCAGGCAGCTGGCCGGCGCCGACGATCCGGGCCCGCGGGTGCTGATCCTCACCACGTTCGACCTGGACGAGTACGTCTTCGACGCGCTGCGCGCCGGGGCCAGCGGCTTCCTGCTCAAGGACGTCACCGCCGAGCGGCTGTTCGACGCGGTGCGCGTCATCGCGGCCGGCGAGGCGCTGCTCGCACCGGCCGTCACCCGCCGCCTGATCAGCGAGTTCACCCGGTTGCGGCCGGTTTCCGGCACCCTGCCCTCGGCCGTCGTCGGCACGCTCACCCCGCGCGAGACCGAGGTGCTGCGCCTGGTCGCCGAGGGGATGTCCAACCCGGAGATCGCGCGCCGCCTCGTCGTCACCGAGGAAACGGTGAAGACGCACGTCAGCCGCATCCTGGCCAAGCTCGGCCTGCGTGACCGGACCCAGGCCGTGGTCGCCGCCTACGAATC
>DAIOWL010000594.1:0-4954 GCA_036758545.1 Streptosporangiaceae bacterium
CGCGTGGTCGGCCCGCTGGGCGAGCCGCTGGACGGCAAGGGCCCCATCGAGGACACCGAGCTGCGGCTGCTCGAGACCCAGGCGCCGTCCGTGGTGGAGCGGCAGCCGGTGAAGGAGCCGCTGCAGACCGGCATCAAGGCCATCGACGCGATGACCGCGATCGGCCGGGGCCAGCGGCAGCTGATCATCGGCGACCGGCAGACCGGCAAGACCGCGATCGCCATCGACGCGATCATCAACCAGAAGGACAACTGGGAGTCCGGCGATCCGGTCCGCCAGGTGCGCTGCGTCTACGTCGCGATCGGCCAGAAGGGCTCCACGATCGCGCAGGTGCGCGGGGCCCTGGAGGAAGCGGGCGCGCTCGAGTACACCACGATCGTCGCCGCCCCCGCCTCGGACCCGTCGGGTTACAAGTACATCGCGCCCTACACCGGTTCGGCCATCGCGCAGCACTGGATGTACCAGGGCAAGCACGCGCTGATCGTCTTCGACGACCTGTCCAAGCAGGCCGAGGCGTACCGCGCGGTGTCGCTGCTGCTGCGCCGCCCGCCGGGCCGCGAGGCGTACCCCGGCGACGTGTTTTACCTGCATTCGCGGCTGCTCGAGCGGTGCGCCAAGCTGTCCGACGAGCTAGGCGGCGGGTCGCTGACCGGGCTGCCGATCGTCGAGACCAAGGCCAACGACATCTCGGCCTACATCCCGACCAACGTCATCTCGATCACCGACGGGCAGATCTTCCTGGAGACCGACCTGTTCAACGCGGGCGTTCGGCCGGCCATCAACGTGGGCCGCTCGGTATCGCGAGTCGGCGGCAACGCGCAGATCAAGGCGATGAAGTCGGTCGCGGGCAACCTGCGCCTCAACCTGTCGCAGTACCGCGACCTGGAGGCGTTCGCCGCGTTCGCGTCCGACCTGGACGCGGCCTCCCGGGCCCAGCTCGACCGCGGCGCACGCCTGGTCGAGCTGCTCAAGCAGCCGCAGTACCGGCCGTTCCCGGTCGAGGAGCAGGTCGTCTCGATCTGGGCGGGCAGCAACGGCTACCTGGACGACGTGCCGGTCGACGACATCAGCCGGTTCGAGACCGACTTCCTGGACTACCTGCGCCGGTCGCACGCCGGCATCCTGCAGACGATCAGGGAGTCGCTCGCGCTGACCGAGGACACGGTCACCGCGCTCAAGGACGCGGTCGAGGAGTTCCGCAAGGGCTTCGAGACCAGCTCGGGAGAGCTGCTGCGCGGCGAAGACGAGGAGTCCGAGCCGCTGGAGAGCGAGGGCCAGGAGACCATCACCCGCCGGGTGCCGAAGCCCGAGAAGGAGTCGTAGCAGCCCATGGCAGCGCAGCTTCGCCTCGTCCGGCGGCGGATTTCCTCGGTGCAGTCCATCTCCAAGATCACCCGCGCGCAGGAGCTGATCGCGTCGTCGCGGATCGTCAGGGCACAGCAGCAGCAGCGCTCGGCCGAGCCGTACGCCCGCGAGCTCACCCGCGCGGTGGAGGCGGTGATCAGCCGCTCGTCCAACGTCACCCACCCGTTCACCCAGGAGCCGCAGAACCCGTCCCGGGCCGCCGTCCTGATCCTGACCAGCGACCAGGGCTTCGCCGGCGCCTACAACGCCAACGTCCTGCGTGAGTCGGGCCGGCTGCGGCAGACGCTGCGCGACCGGGGTATCCAGCCGGTTCTGTACGTGGCCGGCCGCAAGGGCATCGGCTGGCACCGGTTCCGCGAGCTCGAGCTGGAGAACTCCTGGAACGGCTTCTCCGCCGCGCCGAAGTACCGGAACGCGGAGGAGATATCCGACGCCCTGCTCGAAGCCTTCAACGCCGGGGCCGACGACGGCGGGGTCGACGAGATCCACCTGGTCGGCACCGACTTCGTCTCCATGCTGACCCAGCGGCCCTCGGTGCGCAGGCTGCTGCCGCTGGAGATCGAGGAGACCGAGGAAGAGAGCCCGTCGGGCCCGCTGCCGCAGTACGAGTTCGAGCCCGGCACGGCCGAGGTGCTCGACGCCCTGATGCCGCAGTACGTGGCCGCCCGGATCTTCTACGCGATGCTGGAGGCGGCAGCCTCCGAGCTAGCCTCCCGGCGGCGCGCGATGAAGGCGGCCACGGACAACGCGAACGATCTGCTCGAGACGCTGACCCGTGAGGCGAACAACGCACGGCAGGCCGAGATCACCCAGGAAATCAGCGAGATCGTCGGCGGCGCCAACGCGCTGGCCGACGCGAGTGCAACGAGTGAGTGAGGAACACATGACCGCGACCGATGAGAAGACACCCGAGAGCGGCGACACCGTCGCCAGCACCGGCCGCGTCGCGAGGGTCATCGGCCCCGTCGTAGACGTGGAGTTCCCGGCGGATCAGCTGCCGGAGATCTACTACGCGCTGCACGTCGATGTCTCGGTCGACGCCGACACGACGCGGACGCTGACGCTGGAAGTCGAGCAGCACATCGGCGACAACATCGTGCGTGCCATCTCGATGCAGCCCACCGATGGCATGGTGCGCGGCGCCGAGGTGATCAACACCGGCGCGCCCATCGAGGTACCGGTCGGCGACGTCACCAAGGGCCACGTGTTCAACGCTCTGGGTGAGTCGCTCGACGTGCCCCTCTCGTCGCTGAACGTCGAGGAGCGGTGGCCGATCCACCGCGACCCCCCGGCGCTGGACCAGCTTGAGCCGCGGACCCAGATGTTCACTACCGGCATCAAGGTCATCGACCTGCTCACCCCGTACGTGCTGGGCGGGAAGATCGGGCTGTTCGGCGGGGCCGGCGTGGGCAAGACCGTGCTGATCCAGGAGATGATCCGCCGGGTCGCCCAGAACTTTGGCGGCGTCTCGGTATTCGCCGGGGTGGGAGAGCGGACCCGCGAGGGCAACGACCTGTTCCTGGAGATGACCGAGTCCGGCGTCATCGCGGACACGGCGCTAGTGTTCGGCCAGATGGACGAGCCGCCCGGCACCCGGCTGCGGGTCGGGCTGTCCGCGCTGACCATGGCCGAGTACTTCCGCGACGTGCAGGGCCAGGACGTGCTGCTGTTCATCGACAACATCTTCCGGTTCACCCAGGCCGGCTCGGAGGTATCCACGCTGCTCGGCCGGATGCCGTCGGCGGTGGGCTACCAGCCCACGCTGGCCGACGAGATGGGCCAGCTGCAGGAGCGGATCACCTCCACCCGCGGCCACTCGATCACCTCGATGCAGGCCATCTACGTGCCGGCCGACGACATCACCGACCCCGCGCCGCACAACGTGTTCGCCCACCTCGACGCGACCACCACCCTGTCCCGGGCCATTACCGAGAAGGGGATCTACCCGGCGGTGGACCCGCTAGACTCCACCTCACGGATCCTGGACGCCAGGTACATCGGCCAGGAACACTACGACGTGGCCCGCGAGGTGCAGCGGATCCTGCAGCGGTACCGGGAGCTGCAGGACATCATCGCCATCCTCGGCGTCGACGAGCTCGGTGAAGAGGACAAGATCACCGTGCAGCGGGCGAGGCGGATCGAGCGGTTCCTGTCCCAGCCGATGTACGTGGCCGAGCAGTTCACCGGCCAGCCGGGCGTCTTCACGCCGATCGAGGAGACGATCTCCTCGTTTAAGGCGATCGGCGAGGGTGAGTACGACAACCTGCCCGAGCAGGCGTTCTACATGGTCGGCGGGATCGAGGACGTGGAGAAGAAGGCCAGGGAGCTGGAGCGGTGACCTTTCGAGTAGCGCTGGTGGTGCCGGACCGCGAGCTGTGGTCCGGCGAGGCCAGGACGGTGATCGCCAAGACCACGGAGGGCGACATCGGCGTGCTGACCGGTCATTCGCCGGTGTTCGGCGTGCTGGCCGAGGGCAGCCTGGTCGAGATCCTCAGCGACGACGCCGACCCGGTGCGCGCCGCGGTCAGCGGCGGGTTCCTGTCCGTGGCCGACGACCGGGTATCGATCCTGGCCGCTCAGGCTCGCCTCGCCCAGGAAGTCGACCGGGAGGAGGCGCGGCGGGAACTCGACGACGCGCTGTCCGAGACCGGCACGGGTTCGGAGGAGCCGTCCGAGGCCAAGTACGCGAGGGCGCTCCTGCGGGCCGCAGGCGACCAGGCCTAAGGTTTCGGTGGGCGGGGCGCTGGCGCTTGATGCAGCCTGGCTCTTCGCCGCCTTCCTGGTCATCCTGACCCTGGCCGCCGTCGGCATCGCGGCCCGCCGCTTCCTGCTCGAGCGCGGCGGCGGCACGGTCGAATGCGGCCTGCGCCGCGGGCCGAACGAGTCCTGGCGTCTCGGCCTGGCGTCCTACCGGCCCGAGGAACTGTGGTGGTTCGGCGCCCTGGGGCTGACCATGCGGCCTGACGTGGTGTTCTCGCGGCGGGACCTGACCGTGGTGTCCCGCCGCCCGCCCACCGAGGCCGAAGCGGCCAGCCTGGGTCCCGGCATGATCGTGGTGGAGTGCCGGCTCGGCGAGGACAGCGGCCAGTTCGGCCCGGCTCCCGGCCAGGCGAGCGCATCTGGCCCGGGCGGCGCATCTGGCCCGGGCGGCGCGCCTGGCCCGGGCGGGAGTGTCGAGCTCGCCCTGGGCGAAGAGGCGCTCACCGGCCTGCTCGCCTGGCTCGAGGCCGCCCCGCCGGGCTCCCACTTCGGCGCGGCCCTCTGACCCACGCGGACCTAACCTCAGCGGCCACACGAGCCCCAGGTTTCGGAGGCCTGAGCGGGTACGCGCATCATCGTGGGTCAAAATCCCCGCTGTCAGGGGTATAGCGACACCCAATGGTGTGATCGGGCCCGGCGCCCGCGGGCCAGGGACGCGGGGATGGCATCCCGTAGCGGCGGAAGGCACACCAGTCACATCAGTACCACCAGCACCGTATTCCGGTCAGCTTAGGTCGATCATGACGATCGGCCTGCTGCCGGACGGCCGCCGGACGCCTGCCGGACCCACTGAAACCGGGAATTCACTGCGTCAGGACGCGCTGGATCC
>DAIOWL010000595.1:0-1766 GCA_036758545.1 Streptosporangiaceae bacterium
GATCATCGTCGTCGTCGTGACCGCCATCCTGGTCTTCGGCAGCTACGGCGAAGGCAACCCGTCGAGTCCCTCCGACCGGATCCAGTTCCAGGGCCACGCGGCGCCGCAACCCGGGGCCGCGCTGATCCTCGTCGCGATCGCCGGCCTGGCCCTGCTCTGGCGGCGCCGCGCCCCGGTCGCGGTGCTCGTCGTCACGGTGGCCGCGGCGAGCGTCTACTCGCTGCTCGGACTGGTCAACGGCGCCATCCTGATCGCCCCCATCCTGGCCCTGTATTCGGTGGCCAGCCGGGTGAGCCTGCGCCGGGCCTTCATAGCAGCCTTCGCGACGCTCGCAATCTTGATGACGGTCACCGCCGCGAACAACCCGTTCGGGCACATCAGCGGCGGCGGGTTCGACATCATCCCGTTCATGGTCGCCGCGGCGCTGTTCGCCGGGATCGCGGTGGCGAACCGGAACGCCTACGTGGCCTCCATCCACGACCGGGCCGAACAAGATGCCCGCCGCCGCCTCGACGAGGAACGGCTGCGCATCGCCCGCGAGCTGCACGACGTGGTGGCCCACACCATGGCCACCATCAACGTGCAGGCCGGGGTGGCCGCCCACGTGCTGCCCACCCGCCCGGAGGCGGCGGCCGAGTCCCTGCAGGCGATCAAGACCGCGAGCAAGGAGGGGCTCAGGGAGCTGCGCGCCATCTTGAACGTGCTGCGCCAGGCCGACGACGCCGATCCGACCCAGCCCGCTCCGGGCACCGCCCAGCTCGAGGACCTCATCGCGGGCGCCCGCCGGGCCGGCCTGGAGACCACGCTCACCGTGACCGGGGACCCGGTGCCGCTGCCGGCCGCCGTGGACCTGGCCGCGTACCGGATCATCCAGGAATCGCTGACCAACACCATCCGGCACGCCGGCCCGGCCACCGCCGCGGTAGCCCTCGGATACGCCAGCGACGAACTCCACATCGACGTGACCGACACCGGCCGGGGCCAGGCCGTCATCGCGGGGAACGGCGACGGCCACGGGCTGGCCGGGATGCGGGAGCGCGCCGCCGCCGTGGGCGGTACCGTCGAGGCTGGTCCGGGCCCGGCCGGCGGCTTCCGGGTCGCGGCCCGGCTACCCCTCAGCAGCACCGCCACAGAGCAGACAGAGCAGGCAGTGCAGACAGAGCAGGAAGGAGCCCGACCGTGATCCGGGTCCTGCTCGCCGACGACCAGGCGCTGATCCGCGCCGGGTTCCACGTGCTCATCGACGCCGCCGACGACCTCGAGGTGGTGGGCGAGGCCATCGACGGGGCCCAGGCGGTCGACCTGGCCCGCCGTGAGCGCGCCGACGTGGTGCTGATGGATATCCGGATGCCCGGGGTGGACGGCCTGGAGGCCACCCGCCGCATCTCCGCCGACGACGACCTGGCCGGGGTCAAGGTGATCATCTTGACCACCTTCGAGTCCGACGAGTACGTCTACCAGGCGATCCGCGCCGGGGCCAGCGGCTTCCTGGTCAAGGACACCGAGCCCGCCGACCTGCTGCAGGCGGTCCGGGTGGTGGCCAGGGGCGACGCGCTGCTGTCGCCGAGCGTGACCCGGCGGCTCATCACCGACCTGGCCACCCGCCCCGAACGCCCGCCGCCCAGCGACCGGGTGCTGGCCGGGCTGACCGAACGGGAGCGCGAGGTGCTGGCGCTGGTGGCCGAGGGCCTGTCCAACGACGAGATCGCCGGCCGGCTGTTCCTGTCTCCGCTGACCGCCAAGACCCACGTCAGCCGCATCATGAC
>DAIOWL010000595.1:1866-4950 GCA_036758545.1 Streptosporangiaceae bacterium
CGGGCTCCAGGCCCGCGCCCGCGCGGTCTCGTAGTACAGCCGCGCCGACGAGCCGGCCGTCCCGGTCAGCCAGTACAGCATGACGTTGGTCAGCAGCTGGTCCCGGTCGACCGCCTCGTCCGGCCGCCCGTTGTCGGTCCACTCGCCGAACTTCTCGGTGATCCACGCCAGCTGCCCGGCCGGCGAATCAACCAGGCCGTAGGCCAGGGTCTGCGGCCGGGTCCCCTGGATCGCGCTGTAGCCGGAGCCGGTGGCGCGGAACGTGCGCGCCGCCTGCAGCCGCCGGGTTTCCTCCTCGGTCAGCTCGCCCGGGTCGTCCGGCGGCCGGGTGATGAGCATGTTCAGGTGCACGCCCGCGACGTGCTCCGGGTCGGCCAGGCCGAGTTCCCGGGAGATGACCGAGCCCCAGTCGCCGCCCTGCGCGCCGTACCGCTGATAGCCCAGCAGCGACATCAGCTCCGCCCAGGCCCGCGCCACCCGGCGCGCGTCCCAGCCCCGGTCCTGGGTCGGCCCGGAGAACCCGTAGCCGGGTATCGAGGGGACGACCAGGTGGAACGCGTCCTCGGCAGAACCGCCGAACGACGCCGGGTCGGTCAGCGGCCCGATGATGTCCCAGAACTCCACCACCGAACCCGGCCAGCCGTGCGTGATGATCAGCGGCAGCGCGTCCGGCGAGGCCGAACGCACGTGCAGGAAATGCACCCGCGCCCCGTCGATCGTGGTGGTGAACTGGTCAAACCCGTTCAGCCGCGCCTCGTGCACCCGCCAGTCGTACTCGTCGCGCCAGTACGACGCCAGCTCCCGCACGTACTCCAGCGGGATGCCGTAGTCCCAGCCGGCGCCGGGCAGCTGGTCGGGCCACCGGGTCCGGGCCAGCCGGTCCCGCAGGTCGTCCAGGTCCGCCTGCGGGACGTCGATTCGGAACGGCAGGATCTCAGCGGTCACGGTCCTATTTTTACCGAACGAGCCGGGTTCTCCGCCCCGGTCAGGCACCGGGCGATCCCGTCCAGGAGAAAACCGAGTCCCAGGCTGAACTGCTCCTCCGGCGGCGGCCCCGCCGGGTGCGTCAGCCAGCTCGTCAGCCGGGGCAGGCGCCCGGTGGCGGCGGCGAGATCGTGGACGGCGTTCATCGCGCTCCTCAGCGTGGCCTCGTCGTCGAGGCCGTGCTCCCGGCTCATCCGGGCTTCCTCGGCGTCCTGCAGCGCGCTGCCCAGGATGTACCGGTCGATCATGGCCGCGTAGGTCATCGCCTCCGCCGTGCTGGCGCCCTGCGCGGTGAGCACCGCGAGCATGAACTCCAGCCGCTCCATCATGTGCGGCCCGGCCGGCGGCCGGGTGTGGTACAGCGCGGCGTACCAGGGGTGACGCCGGGTCGTCTGACGTGTCTGTGCCGCCAGTTCCTCCAGATCGGCCCGCCAGTCGGGTCCTGGCCGAACGGGCCGCGGGATCTCGGCGGTGGCGGCGTCGAGCATCAGGTCGACCAGCCCGTCCTTGCTGTGCACGTACCGGTACAGCGCCATCGCCGAGTAGGGACCCAGCCGGGCGGCGACCGCCTTCATGGTCAGTGCGCCGGCGCCCGCCTCGTCGGCGAGGCCGATCGCGGCGGTCACGATCTCCGCCCGGCCCAGGGACCGCTGCCGCGGCGGCGGTGGAGGCTGGGTCCAGATGAGCGGGGCCGGCCCGGTAATAGCTTTGCGCACGACCGGAGTTTACTATATAAACTATGAGTTTATGAGTGAAACTTTCCCGTTCGAAGCACAGTCATTCCAGCCACGGGGAATCCGGCTCGGCGTGGTGCGCGGCATCAGCTACGGCTTGTTCGGCCCGCCCGGGGAGTTCGTGCCGCAGGCCCGCGCCCTGGGGGCCGGCCTGGTCCGGGCCTACCTGTACTGGTCGCAGGTCGAACCCGAGCCCGGCCAGTACCGCTGGGACACGGTAGACGCCCTGCTCGGCCAGCTGACCGGCGACGAGGAGCTCTGGATCACGCTGTGCTCCAGCTCGCCGTGGGGGACCCGGCAGCCGACCGACTTCCTGCCGCCCTCACCCGCCCTGGACCAGCGCGCGTACGCCGAGTTCGTCCGCCAGGTGGTCCGGCACTGTGTCGACCAGGCCGGAGAAGGCCGGGTCCGGTACTGGCAGTGCGACAACGAGCCGAGCAACACCGGCCTGCTCTGGGCGGGCACCGCGGCCGAGTACGCCGAGCAGCTGCAGACCATGTATGACGCGGTCAAAGCGGCCGACCCGACCGCGGCGGTCGTCCTCGGCGGCTGCGGCTACGACGTGTTCAGCAGCGAGCCCGGCAGCGCGCCGCGGCAGTTCTTCGACCACGTCGCCAAGGCGGGCCGTGACGCGTTCGACCTGTTCAGCGTGCACCTGTACGGCGACCTGGACCGCATCGCCGAGTACATCGCCACCGCCAGGCAGTTCATGCAGGCGCACGGGTACCTCAAGCCCGTCGTGGCAGGCGAGCACGCCGGCCCGCAGCCGTTCGAGTTCCCCGACGCGATGGCGGTCATGCAGGAGACCTTCGCCGCCGCCTTCGCCGAGGCCGCCGACTCGGCGCCGTCGCAGAGCACCGGCGAACTCGCCGGGCAGGCCGGGCAGGACACTCCCGAACGCCGGGCGATGAAGGCCCTGTACGACCGGATGGACAGCCTGCCGCCCCGGCTGCAGATGTTCATGGCGGGGTGCCCGGCCGAGCTGGAGGCCAGGCGGGATCGCATCAACTGCCGTCAGGTGGTCATGCGCACCGTGCTGGCCCTGGCCGAGGGCGTGCACCGGACCGCGTACTGGAACCTCGCGCCCGAATACCCCGGGCCGGCGGACCATCTCCAGATGATGCACCTGCTCATCGGCAAGCTCCCGCTGCTCGGCTACCGGGACGGTGACCTGGCGGTCCGCCACCCCGCGGCGCAGACGTTCGCCCTGCTCGCGGAGAAGATGGCGGGCGCCCGGGCCGTGTCCCGCGTCACCGCGGACGGCCCGCCCGGCCTGCGCGCCTTCGAGGTCGACCGGGCCGGCCGCGGGCCGCTGCTCGTCGTCTGGGATCACCGTGACCCGTTCGACGGCGAAGACGAGCCGCCC
>DAIOWL010000596.1:0-4926 GCA_036758545.1 Streptosporangiaceae bacterium
CGCGCAACGTCCCCGCAGGTAGGCCCGTTCCGGGCTAAGTTAGGTCGCATGCGGCGCAGCGGGCTCCTGGCGTTTGTCGGTCTGGCCATCGCGCTGGTCGTTTCCGCCTGCTCCTTCGGAAGCTCGCCCGGCGGCACGGCCGCGTCGTCCGCCGCCGGCTCGGCCGGCTCGAGCCACCCGGCCGCCCTGGCCAGCGCCGCGACGCAGCGGGCGGCCGCGCTGCCGCGGAAGTCGACGGCCGGCGCCTCGGTCACCCTCACCGCCGTCGGCGACATGATGCTCGGCAACACGCCGGATCTCCCGCCGGATCCGGGCACGTACTTCCGGGCGGTGCGGCCGGAGCTCAGGAAAGGCGCCCAGATCGTCTTCGGCAACCTGGAAGGCACGCTCACCACGGCCACGTCCGGCAAGTGCGGGAGCACGCCGAGCTCGAACTGCTTCGCCTTCCGGACCCCGCCGTCGTACGCGCGGTACTTCAAGCAGGCGGGCTTTACCGTGCTGAACGACGCCAACAACCACTTCCACGACTTCGGTGCCGCGGGCGAGGCCCAGACCGTTCGGTCCATTCATGCGGCCGGCCTGGTCCAGACCGGCCTGCCCGGCCAGATCACCCGCGTCACCGTCAAGGGGGTCCCGGTCGCGTTCGTGGCGTTCGCGCCGTATGGCTACACCGCGAGCCTGCTGGACCTGCCCGCCGCCCGCGCGCTGATCAGGCAGGCCGCCCGGACCGCGCGGATCGTTGTGGTGTACATGCACGCCGGCGCGGAGGGGGACGACGCCGATCACGTGACCGGCCGGGAGGAGATCTACCTCGGCGAGGACCGCGGCAACCCGGAGGCCTTCGCGCACATGGCGATCGACGCCGGCGCCAGCCTGGTGATCGCGAGCGGCCCGCACGTCCTGCGCGGCCTGCAGTTCTACCATGGCCAGCTGATCGCCTACAGCCTGGGAAACTTCGCCGGCTACGGCAACTTCTCCATCCACGGCAACATGACCATGAGCGCGATCCTGCGGGTCACGCTGTCCTCGTCCGGCCGGTTCGAGCGGGCCCGCCTCTACCCGGTCGGGTTCGCCGGGACCGGGCGGCCGGTGCCCGGCGGCGGCACCATCTCGTTTGTCGACCGGCTATCCGCGGCGGACTTCGGTGCCAGCGCCGCCCGCGTCCGCTCCTCCGGGGTCATCACGCCGGCGAGGTGAGCGCGGCCACCGCCGCGGCGGTGCTGCCGGCCAGGGTGAACAGGCCGGCCAGGCCGGCCTCGTCGAGCCGCTCGGCCAGCGGCCCGGGCAGGCAGGCCACGACCATTCGGGCCGAACGGTCGCGGCTGATCCGCTGCTGCGCGGTGACCAGCGCGGCCAGGCCGGACGAGTCCCACCAGGCCAGTTCGGTCATATCCAGGATCAAGAGCAGACCGGGCTTGGCCGCGATCAGGTCGGCGACCGCGCCACCGAACTCGCCCGAGGATCCCAGGTCCAGCTCGCCGGTGACGGCCAGGATCGTGCAGCCGCCCTCGGGCCGCCGGTCCAGCCGGAACGGGGCCGGCGATTCGGGCGCGCCCAGCCGGAAGTTCACCGCGGCTACGGTGCCGGACGGGTCCGACCGGACGCTGGCCCCGTCGGCGATCCGCCGGACCAGCCACAGCCCGTGGCCCGGCTCGACGTGCCAGACCGCCGCCTCCGCGGGCTCCTCGCCGGTGCCATCCGCGCCCTCGTCGATGACCTCGCAGTGCACCCCCTCCGGGGTGGCCCACATCCGCAGTCGGCCCTGACCGGCACCGTGCCGCACCGCGTTGGCGGCCAGTTCGTGCACGGCCAGGACGAGATCTCTGGTGCGGCCGTCTGACAGCCCGGCCTGCGAGCCGTGCGCCGCCACCGTCGCCCGCAGCGCGTAGAGCGAATCACCGTCGAAGGCCTGATCCAGGGCCGGGGCCTCGCCGTTGCTGGCCGCGGCACTCTCCGTCTGGTTCGGGGCGCTATCGGTCATCCGCTCACCAGGCTGACGCCCGTCATGTCACCGGCACCGAGCAGTACGAACGTCGCCTCGATGCCGGGGTGGCAATGCAGCGCCACCGTCCGGGACGCGGCCAGCCCACGGGCCGCGTCCACGATCATCCGGGCGCACGAGCCGTCGATGAACGCCAGCGCGGTCATGTTGACCGTGATGTCGCCGTCGAACCTGATCGCCTCGGTCAGCGCGAGGGCCAGCGGCTCCGTGTGCCGGTAGTCGATCTCCCCGGCCAGCCGGATGCCGGGCGGCGCGTACTGGCGGCAGATCCGCAGCATCGGGTCGGCGTAGTACGTCGCGGCCGCCACCGACCGGGTATGGAACGCCGATACCGTGGCCAGCGTCACCGGATCGAACCCCTCCCGGTCGTACTGGCACAGCACGGAGGCCGTCGAGCCGGCCAGCGCGGCCGCGACGCCCTCCTCGAAATCCGGGAGCTGCTCCACCCCGGTCACCGGGCGCAGCGCCCAGCTCATGTCCACCGCGACCCGCAGGCCGGGGAATCCTTCCCGCTGGCAGTCGGCCATCTGGCTGGTCAGCCAGTCCATCGCCCGGCCCGCGCCGAACTCCTGCCCGGACAGCAGCCGGCCCTCGCATTCGGCCGCGGCCAGCTGCCCGGCGGCCAGCGCCGATTCGACCGCGACCCCGCGCCGTGCTAGCTCCGAGGTGGCCTGCTGCGGCGCCGAATCACTGATCCAGACGACCTTGAGCCCGCTGGCCAGCCCGTCGCGCACGAACGCCGCGGTGAGGTCGAACAGGTCCTCCGGCTCGCCGAACGTCAGGCACGCGTGATCGTCCACGGTCAGATCCGTGATCTGAGCGTCCGCGCCGACCGTCACCGCGCCACCTCCACCAGTGCGCCATCCGCACATCCAGGCGCGGCCGTGATCCGCGCTACGGTCCAAACGGTAGCGCGGGCTCGGTACCTGCCGCACCGCGATCACGGGCGTGTCCGTGCGGCGGGGGCCGTCACGCTCATACGGATCACCCCATCAACCACGGCCAAATGGCCCACGCTTCCTACCCGCCCGCCGCCGCGTCACTCGTCTGGCGGGTTGAAAGCGTGCCCGGCTGGCTAGACCGGTGGTTGTGATGCCTACGCATCGTGTGGTAATCACCACGGTGTGGGCCTGCTCGAGATCTCGGTAGCCGCCGGCGAGGCCGGCCCGGTGCTGACGCTGTCCGGGGAGGCGGACCTCACCAGCGTGGCCGAGCTGACCGAGGCGCTGACCGCCCAGCTGGCCATCGGTGAGCGGCACCTGACCGTGGACCTGACCCGGCTGCGGTTCGCCGACTCGGCGGTGATCCGGGCGCTGGTGCTGGCCGACCGGACGCTGAAGCAGCGCGGCGGCGGCCTGGCCCTGACGCACCCGCAGCCGGTGGTGGCCCGGGCGCTCAGCCTGCTCGGGGTGGACCAGGCGATCGACATACGCGACGGAATGAGCGCCGGCGCCGACCCCGACCGCTAGCGCCCTCTTCCCCCGCCCCCGCCCGGCCGCCCACCGCCACCCCCGCCCCGGCCCGCCGCCCAGGGAACCACGGCAATGTCACATCGCTGTTGTCCTGACCACGGCAATGTCACATCGCCGTGGTTGCCCAGGCCCGCCCCCGAGGGGGCCAGGGACAGACTTGCGGGACTCTTGCGTCTACAGCACACGTAAGTGAGCGGTGGTCTCAGGCCGCGACCGGCTGGGCGGCGGCCGTCAGCCGGTGCCGGCTGGCCGGCAGCAGCACGCTGGCGGCGACGATGAAGATCAGGCCGCCGAACCGGCCGATGGGCAGGGTGAAGTCGAGCGCCGAGGTGAGCAGGGTCAGCGTGGACACCATGCCGATCGCCGCGACCACCAGACCGAACCAGGCCAGCGGCCTCGGCGTCAGCCGCAGGATCAGCGACGGCACGGCTACGCCGGCCATCAGCAGCGCGAACGGCACCACGAAGCCGGCCGCGCCGGCTGCGAAGGACAGGTCGGACAGGACCTTGGCCAGCGCCGGGCTGACGATGTGCGCGGTGTCGGCCGCGACCCAGGTGACCAGGCCGGACACGGCCAGCGAGGCGGCCGCGAGGATGCCGCCGGCCAGCCCGATCACCGCGCCGGGGGCGGTCACGCCCAGCGTCCGCAGCCGCCGGTAGATGGTGGCCGTCCAGATCGCCAGCGGCAGCGCGGCGCCGAACACCAGCACCGCCTCGACGTGCATCTGGCCGGTGTGCGCCTGGGCGTAGCTCAGCGTGCTGGCCGCCGAGGCCCCGGCCTGGGGCGCGCCGATCCAGACGGCGACGGACGCGATCAGCAGCGCGCCGTAGGCGAGGGCGGGCGCGAGCAGGGGCGGACCGCCCTGCGGACCCCGCCTTGTGTTCGGTGCGGACATGGCTTCCTCCCAGATGCCGACATCAACGTAATGATGCTCTAGGAGAATAGTTACACTTCAGAATGATTGTCAATTGTGTATCATGATGGCGTGGCAACGACACAGGCGCAGTCCCAAGCCGCCCAGCCCACCCAGCCCGCCCAGGCCCAGGAGGCACAGCGCAAGCGGACCGATATCGCGTTTCTGGTCGCGCAGCTGGGCGCGTACGCCGCCGAGAGGTTCGGCGAACGGGCCGCCGCATTGGACTTCACCCGCCCGCAGGCGGGGCTGCTCCGGCTGATCAGCCGGGAACCTGGGCAGAGCCAGCAGGCGGTCGCGCGCCGGCTCGGCACCCCACCAAGTCGGCTGGTCGCTCTGGTGGACGGGCTGGAGCAGCGCGGCCTGATCGAACGGCGCCGCAATCCCGGCGACCGGCGCAACTACGCGCTGCACCTCACCGCCGCGGGGGAGCAGGCCATGACCGCCCTGAGCCAGGCCAGCCTGGAACACGAGCAGGCCATCAGCGCCCCGCTCACCGAGGCCGAACGCGCCCAGCTGAGCAAGCTCCTGGGCAAGCT
>DAIOWL010000597.1:0-4924 GCA_036758545.1 Streptosporangiaceae bacterium
GCGGCGACCAGGAAGGCCCGGTCGAAGCCGGCCGCCAGCGCGTGCCGGTACGCCGCCGTGGAGGCCTGGCCGCGGGCGCGGCCGGCGACCACCGTCCAGGCCACGGTGCCCAGCACCGCGAGGCCGATGGAGCCGCCTACCTGCCGGCCGACGTTGAGCAGGCTCGCGGCCACCCCGGAGTCCGCCTCGGCGACGCGGGCCAGGGCGACCAGTTGCAGCGGGACGATCAGCAGGCCGATCCCGACCCCGGTCAGCAGGGTCGGGCCGAGCAGCCCGCCCGCGTAGCTGCCGTGCTCGGTCATCCGGGACAGCCAGTACAGGCCCCCGGCGCTGGCGGCGCCGCCGGCCAGCAGCAGCGGACGTGCGCCGATCCGCGGCACGAGCGCGGTGGCCGCGCCGGAGGCGGCCAGCATCGCGGCGGTCAGCGGCAGGAACGCCACCCCGGTCCTGAGCGCGGAGTACCCCCATACGTCCTGCACGAACAGGGTGACGAAGAAGAACACGCCGAAGACCGCGGTGCCCACGGCCAGCATGATGAGGTTCGCGCCGAGACGGTCACGGCTGCGCAGCAGCCGCACGGGCAGCAGCGCGTGACGGCTGCGCGTCTCGATGACCGCGAACGCCGCGAGCAGGACCACGGCGGCCGTCAGCGCGGCTACTACCTTGCCGTCGCCCCAGTGCGACGTCCCGTCCGGGCTGGTAGCGGCGCTGGACAGGCCGTAGACCAGCGCGGCCACTCCCACGGTTCCGGTCATGGTGCCGGGTAGGTCGAACCGGCCTGGCCGGCCTGCGGTGCCGGGCAGCACGGCTGGGGCGGCGAGCGCGACAGCGATGCCGATCGGCACGTTGACGAACAGCACCCAGCGCCACGAGGCATACGTGACGAGCAGGCCTCCGGCGATCAGCCCGGCCGCGGCGCCGGCCACGCTCATCGCGGCGTACACGCCCATCGCCCGGTTGCGGGACGGGCCTTGCGGGAACGTCGTCGCGATCAGCGCCAGCGCGGTGGGCGCGACGATCGCGGCGCCGGCGCCCTGAACGGCCCGGGCCGCCAGCAGCCACGCCTGTGAGGTGGCGAGCCCGCCTGCGAGGGACGCGGCCGAGAACAGCAGCAGGCCGACGACGAACATCCGGCGCCGGCCGAGCAGGTCACCGGCACGCCCGCCGAGCAGCAGCAACCCGCCGAACGCCAGCGCATACGCGTTCACGACCCATTCCAGGCCGCTGCCGGAGAATCCGAGTGCCGCCTGAATGCGCGGCAGCGCAACGTTGACGACGGTCGCGTCCAGCACGACCATCAGCTGCGCGGTTGCGATGACGAGCAGCGCCAGGCCAAGGTGGCGGCCGTTTTTCCTGGCGCCAATGGCGCCGATTGCCGAGTACGTCATAACCATGCCACCGATGCTGGCGGCCGGGCGGCCCGGTGTCGTCGTGCGCGGGAAGCGTCTTCTGCCTGGTCAGCACGGATACGGTGGCCCGCGCGGCTACTCCGCGGGGAGTAGCCGGAAATGGGTCCGGCGGGCGAATGTGGCCGCAGGCCCGTGCGGCTACGCTCGGAGAATGCGCACAAATCGAGGCCGGCAGAGGTTCTTTGCGGCCGGATGGGGCATCTCCGCCGGCGTCATGATCGTGGCGTCCCGGCTGTGGCTGCTGCACCTTCGCGAGGTCGAGCAGCGCGCGGACGAGGCGGAGCGGACCCGGGATGAGGCCGCCCAGCGCCGGGCGATGGAGGAGCGGCTGCGGATCGCCCGTGAGCTGCACGATTCCCTGACGCACAGCATCTCCGTGATCTGCGTCCAGGCCGGCGTGGCGGTACACCTGGCCCGCAAGCGCGGCGAGGACGTGCCGCCGGCGCTGCTGGCGATCCAGGAGGCGGGCGCGGACGCCGCGCGGGAACTGCGCACGACGCTCAGCGTGCTGCGCAGCGACCAGGACGGCGACTGCAGCGACCTGGGCCAGCTGGACAGCCTGGTGGCACGCGCGCGGGCCGCGGGGCTCCCCGTGACGGTGACCGTGACCGGCACGCAGCGGGCGCTTCCGCCCGAAGCGGACCGGGCCGCCTACCGGATCGTGCAGGAAGCGCTCACCAACGTCAGCCGTCACGCCGGCCGGGCGTGCGCCCGAGTTCACCTGCACTACTCACCGGACGCCCTCTCGGTCCAGGTCGACGACGACGGTGCGGACACCGGCACCGGCACTGGCACTGGCCCCCGGTCGGCGGGCCCCGGGCTAGGCCTCATCGGCATGCGGGAACGGGTGACCGCGCTCGGCGGCCGGCTCCAAGCCGGACCCCGGGACGGCGGCGGCTTCCAGGTGTACGCCGAGCTCCCCGCCCGGACACCGTCGTGATCAGGATCCTGCTGGCCGATGACCAGGCGCTGATCCGCAGCGGCATCCGGTCGCTGCTCGAAGCGGAAGACGACATCGAGGTGGTCGCCGAGGCCGCCGACGGGCAGCAGGCGGTCGCACTGGCCGCCGAGCACCGCCCGGACATCGCCCTGGTGGACATTCAGATGCCGGTGCTCGACGGCCTCCAGGCCACCAGGCAGATCGTCGCGGACAAGCGCCTCGACGGACTGCGCGTCGTGATCCTCACCAACTTCGGGCTCGACGAGTACATCTTCCGCGCCCTGCGGGCCGGGGCGAGCGGGTTCCTGCTGAAAGACACCGAGCCCGCCGAGCTGCTGCAGGCGCTGCGGGTCATCATGCGCGGAGACGCCCTGCTGTCTCCCGCCGTCACGAGCCGCCTGATCAGCGAGTTCGTCGCCCGGCCGCCGGACGCGGTCACCGCGGTCGGGATGGAAAGCCTCACCAACCGGGAGCGGGAGGTGGTGGCCCTGGTCGCGCACGGCCTGTCCAACGACGAGATCGCCGCGGCCATGGTGGTCAGCCCCACCACCGCCAAGACCCACGTCAGCCGGGCGATGATCAAGCTCGGCGCGCGCGACCGGGCGCAGCTCGTGGTCTTCGCCTACCAGGCCGGCCTGGTCACCCCGCGCGCCGCCCGGTGACCTGATCCGGGCCTGGGTAACTCCGGCGTCAGGCGGTCGCTTTACTGCGCCCGCCGGGGATGCCAGCCTGGACGGGTGATGCCGAGGATCAGGTACTGCAGCACACCCGCGGGCCGAGTCGCCTACTCGGCATCGGGCAGCGGCCCGGCGCTTCTGGTCGACACCGGCTGGATCACGGACCTGCGCGGGCAGCTGGAACTGTACTCGTTCGGCCCCTTTATCGCGCGCCTGGCCGAGCGGTTCACCGTGATCCGCTACGACAAGCCCGGCTGCGGCCTGTCCGACCGGACCGGGATCGACCTCTCCTTCGACGGTCAGGTCGCCGCGGCGCTGGCGGTGGCCGATGCGCTGGGCGTCAGCCGGTTCCGCCTGTTCGGGGCGTCGCAGGGAGGTCAGCTGGCGGCGGCGATAGCGGCCAGGCACCCGGACCGGGTCGAGGCGCTGGCGCTGTACGGGGTGTGCGCCAGCGGCAGCGACCTGGCGCCCGCCGAGGTCAGGAAGTCGGTCGTGGCGCTGGTGGAGGCGCACTGGGGCCTGGGACTGAAGGCGCTCGCCGGGGCCTTCGTCACCGATCCCACGGCCGAGGACCTGGCGGGCTTCGCGAAGTTCCAGCGGGCGAGCGCGTCGGCCGCCGTGGCCGCCCGCCTCCTGGATGTCTACTACCACACCGACATCAGGGACCTGCTCCCCGCCGTCCGCGCGCCGGCGCTGGTGCTGCACCGCGAGGCGGACCGGGGCACGCCGTTCGAGCTGGGCCGCGAGGTCGCCGCGCTCATCCCGGGCGCGACGCTGATCCCGCTGCCCGGTTCCAGCCACCTCTTCTATCACGGTGACTGGCTGGCCGTGGCGGAGGCGGTGATCGATTTTTTGGCCGAACGGGCGGGCGATCAGCCCCAGCTCACTCATCGCGAGCTCCAGGTCGCCGAACTCGTCGCCGAGGGGCTCACCAGCCAGGCCATCGCCAGCCGCCTGGCGATCGCGCCGCGGACCGCCGAGACGCACGTCGAGAACATCAGGCGCAAGCTCCAGGTGAGTTCCCGGGCGCAGATCGCGGCCTGGGTGACCCGGCACCAGCTGTACTCCTGAGCGCCTAGGTAGTTCCCCCGCGGGACCCCGGGGTAAAGGCCGCGGCCGGCCCGCGAGCGCCGGGCCGCTCCGTAGTTCTCCGGATTGCCGCCCCCGGCCGGGTGACCCTAGCGTCGAAGACATGCCCGATCAAGATTATGAACGCCCCGGCCGGCCGCGATGAACGTGCTGACGATCCCGTCCCGCTTCAACGGCCCCGCCGGCGTCGGCAACGGCGGCTACGTCTGCGGCCGCATCGCCGCGTACGTCGACGGCCCGGCCACGGTCACGCTGCGCCGGCCGCCCCCGCTGGACACCCCGATGGAGGTCGAACGCGACGGCGACGGCTCGGTCCGTGTCCGGCACGGCCGCACGCTGATCGGCGAGGCCGTCCCGTCGCCGGCCGGCCCGGTGGAGATCCCGGCCACGGTGTCGCTCGCCGATGCCGGCGCGGCCGCCCGGGGCGCCCGGTACTTCACCGATCCGGTGTTTCCCGACTGCTTCGTCTGCGGGATGAACCGCGGTCCCGGCGACGGGCTGCGGATCTTTCCCGGGCCGGTGGCCGGCCTGGCCTTGTGGGCGGCGCCGTGGACGCCGGATCCCTCGGTGGCCGGCTCCGATGGGAGGGTGCGGCCCGAGGTGGTCTGGGCCGCGCTCGACTGTCCCAGCGGGATCGCCGCCGCCGAGGCGGCCGGCCTGGGCGACGGGACGGGCTGGGACACCGCCATCCTGCTCGGCCGGATGACGGCTACCACCCTGGCGGCGCGGCCCGCGGTCGGCGACCAGTGCCGCGTCATCGCCTGGCCGCACCAGCGCGACGGCCGCAAGCTCACCGCCGGGTCGGCGCT
>DAIOWL010000598.1:0-1258 GCA_036758545.1 Streptosporangiaceae bacterium
GGGCCCTTTCTTCCGGGGGCTCCCCGGTGATAGCCGGATCATCGCCTTAGGTCTTCAAGCCTAGCCGCTGCCGGAGTATTCCGCGCCGGTTATTCCGCCGCGAGCCAGGCGTCGATGCCGGTCAGCAGCCGGGCCCGGACCGGCTCCGGCGCAGCCGACGACTGCACCGACATGCGGGCCAGGTCGGCCAGTTCGGCGTCGGTGAATCCGTGCGCCTGGCGGGCGATCTCGTACTGCGCGGTCAGCCGGGTGCCGAACAGCAGCGGGTCGTCGGCGCCGAGCGCGACCGGCACGCCCGCCTCGACCAGGCGGCGCAGCGGGACCTGCCCCGGGGACGCCGCCACGCCGAGCGCGACGTTGGACGACGGGCACACCTCGCAGGTGACCCAGTCGGCGACCAGCCGCTTGACCACGGCGGGATCCTCGGTGGCCCGGATGCCGTGGCCGATCCGGTCCGCGTGCAGGTCGTCCAGGCAGGCCTCGACGCTGGCCGGCCCGGCCAGCTCCCCGCCGTGCGGGACCAGGAGCAGCCCGGCCCGTTCGGCGATCCTGAACGCGGCGGCGAACTCGCGCGCGGCCCCCCGCCGCTCGTCGTTGGACAGGCCGAACCCGGTCACCCCCCGCCCGGCGTACTGGGCCGCCAGCCGGGCCAGGGTCCTGGCCTCCAGCGGGTGCTTGGTCCGGTTCGCCGCCACGATCACGCCGATGCCGACCCCGGTGGCCGCCGTCGCGTCCGCGGCCGCGTCCAGGACCAGCTCGATCATGTCGGTGATGCCGCCGAACCGGCCGGCGTACCCGGACGGGTCAACCTGGATCTCCAGCCAGCCCGACCCGTCCGCCCGCTCGTCCTGCGCGGTCTCGGTCAGCAGCCGGCGCACGTCGGGCGGGCCGCGCAGCACCGAACGCGCCGTGTCGTACAGCCGCTGGAACCGGAACCAGCCGCGCTCGTCGGTGCCGCTCAGCCGCGGCGGCCAGTCCTCGGTGAGCGCGAGCGGCAGCCGGATCCCCCGCTCGCTGGCCAGCTCGATCAGCGTCCTGTGCCGCATCGACCCGGTGAAGTGCAGGTGCAGGTGCGCCTTGGGCAGGGCGGCCAGCGGCCTGGGCGTTATCTCGCCTCCGCGAGCAGCTTGGCCATCCGGCTGATGCCCTCTTCCAGGTCGGCGTCGCCGAGCGCGCAGGAAAGCCGGAAGTATCCCGGCGTGCCGAACGCCTCGCCCGGCACCACCGCCACCTCCGCCTCGTCCAGGATCAGCCCGGC
>DAIOWL010000598.1:1358-2792 GCA_036758545.1 Streptosporangiaceae bacterium
CCGGCGCCTGGACCGGGATCGAGGAGAACGTCGCGCCGCCGTAGACCAGGTGCTCGTAGATCTCGTCGGTGACCACCCACAGGCCGTGCGCCGCGGCCCACTCGCCGATCGCCCGCACCGCCTCCGGCGGGTACACCGCGCCGGTCGGGTTGGACGGGGAGACGAACAGAACGACCTTGGTCCGGCTGGTCCTGGCCGCCTCGAGCTGATCCACGGTGGCCAGGTAACCCGCATCCTCGCCGGTCAGCACCGGCACCATCACCCCGCCGGCCAGCGCGATGGACTCGGGGTAGGTGGTCCAGTAGGGGGCCGGCACGATGACCTCGTCGCCCGGGTCGAGCAGGGTGGCGAACGTCTGGTAGACGGCCTGCTTGCCGCCGTTGGTGACCAGCACCTGGCCGGCCTCGACCTGGTAGCCGGAATCCCGCGCCGTCTTGGCCGCGATCGCCTGCCGCAGCTCGGGCAGCCCCGCCGCCGGGGTGTACTTGTGGAAGCGCGGCTCGGCGCAGGCCCGCTGCGCGGCCTCGACGATATAGCCGGGGGTGGGGAAGTCGGGCTCTCCGGCGCCGAAGCCGATGACCGGCCTGCCCGCCGCCTTCAGCGCCTTGGCCTTGGCGTCCACGGCCAGCGTGGCGGATTCGGAGATGGCGGACACGCGTGCGGAGACTCTGCTTGGCATGCGCTCCATTCTCCCATCCGCGCCCAGTGCCCTGCGCATCATTTACCACCCGGCACCCAAGGCAGTTCGACGGAAGGGCGGTTCGGACGTAGACTGCATGGACCGGCAGCCGAGCTGTCGTCGCGGCAGCATGCCCGTGGTGTTGGTAGAACGGTGTTTGTAGCACGGCAAGTGACACGGTGTTAGTAGCACAGGGCAGTAGCTCAATTGGCCAGAGTCCCGGTCTCCAAAACCGGTGGTTGGGGGTTCGAGTCCCTCCTGCCCTGCGAGTGCGATCCGGCTAAACCGCCAGGCCGGCGGACCTATAGGTGAGGATATGGCAACTCAGACACGCGGTGAGGCCGCGGAGAAACGGAGCGGATCCGGGGGCGCGGCCAAGCGCGAGACCCGGACGACCCCCGCTCTTTTCTTCCGGCAGATAGTCAGTGAACTTCGCAAGGTGATCTGGCCCACCCGGTCGATGCTGGTCACCTACACCGTGGTCTGCCTGGTCTTCGTGACCTTCATGGTCATCGTCGTCACGAGCCTGGACTACGGCTTCACCAAGCTGGTGTTCGCGCTGTTCGGCTAGGCGGTTCCCTGGCGGCGCCGCCGAGCGGGGCATGCGCACGCCAGCGCGGCCCCGACTAGGCGATATCGAGGAAAGAGAGAGTAATCGTGTCCGAGACCCAGCATGGTCCCGTGGTGACGGACGCGGCAGGACCCGACGCGGAAACCGGGGAGGCTGATGACGTGAGCGAATACAGCGAGGAAGC
>DAIOWL010000598.1:2892-4917 GCA_036758545.1 Streptosporangiaceae bacterium
GACCCGACGCGGAAACCGGGGAGGCTGATGACGTGAGCGAATACAGCGAGGAAGCTAGCGGGCTCGATCCCGCGGGCGAGGCCGCTGACGCCGCATCGGCCGATGGCGTGTCCGAGGACGTCGCCGACGTCGCGGCGGAGGACCAGGAAGAAGGCCTGGAAGAAGGCCTGGAAGACGAGGAGAAGCCGGACGACGCGCGCGAGGAGTTCGAGCGTGAGCTCCGCATGCTCCCGGGCGACTGGTACGTCGTGCACTCCTACGCCGGCTACGAGAACCGGGTGAAGACCAACCTGGAGAGCCGCATCCAGTCGCTCAACATGGAGGACTACATCTTCCAGATCGAGGTCCCGGTGCACCAGGTGACCGAGATCAAGGGCGGCAAGCGGCAGCAGGTCCAGGAGAAGGTGCTGCCCGGCTACATCCTGGTCCGGATGGACCTCACCGACGAGTCCTGGGCGGTCGTCCGCAACACCCCCGGCGTCACCGGGTTCGTCGGCCTGTCCAGCCGGCCGTCGCCGCTGCAGCTCGGCGAGGTGGCCTCCCTGCTCGCGCCGGAGCCGGAGCCCGGAACCAAGCAGGCCGAGGCCGCCCGGCCGTCCACGGTGGAATTCGAGGTGGGCGAGAGCGTTACGGTAATGGACGGCCCGTTCGCCACGCTTCCCGCCACCGTGAACGAGATCAACTCCGACACCCAGAAGCTCAAGGTGCTGGTCTCGATCTTCGGCCGTGAGACTCCGGTCGAGCTGTCGTTCGACCAGGTGACCAAGATCTAGGAAACTAAGGACGCAACTGCCATGCCGCCAAGAAGGAAGAAGCTCGCCGCCCTCGTCAAGGTGCAGCTGCCTGCCGCCCAGGCCACCCCGGCGCCGCCCGTCGGCACCGCGCTGGGCCCGCACGGCGTGAACATCATGGACTTCGTCAAGCAGTACAACGCGGCGACGGAGAGCCAGCGGGGCAACATCATCCCGGTCGAGATCTCGATCTACGAGGACCGGACGTTCACCTTTATCACGAAGACCCCGCCCGCCCCCGAGCTGATCAAGAAGGCCGCGGGCGTGGACAAGGGCAGCGCCGAGCCGCACAAGACCAAGGTCGGCAGCATCAGCGCCGCCCAGGTTCGCGACATCGCGCAGACCAAGATGCCGGACCTGAACGCGACCACGATCGAGGCCGCCGAGAAGATCATCGCCGGCACCGCCCGCTCGATGGGCATCAAGGTCGAGAAGTAAGCGTTATAACCATCCAGAACGTAGTGGCAGGGCCTTGCGCGGCCCGCTGACCACGACCTCCGGACATGAGGAGACCCAGACATGAAGCGCAGCAAGTCTTACCGCCAGGCCGACGAGCAGATCGACCACGAGCGGCTCTACAGCCCCGCCGAGGCGGTCGGCATCGCCAAGGCGGGCAAGGTGACGAAGTTCGACCCGACCGTCGAGGTGGCCCTGCGGCTCGGCGTCGACCCGCGCAAGCAGGACCAGATGGTCCGCGGCACGGTCAACCTGCCCAACGGCACCGGCAAGACCGCCCGGGTGCTCGTCTTCGCCATCGGCGACCGGGCCGAAGAGGCCCGCGCGGCGGGCGCGGACTTCGTCGGCTCCGACGACATGATCGAGCGGATCCAGGGCGGCTTCCTCGACTTCGACGCGGTCGTCGCCACCCCCGACATGATGGGCAAGGTCGGCCGTCTCGGCCGCGTGCTCGGCCCGCGCGGCCTGATGCCGAACCCGAAGACCGGGACCGTGACGCCGGACGTCGCCAAGGCCGTGACCGAGATCAAGGGCGGCAAGATCGAGTTCAGGACCGACCGGCATGGCAACCTGCACTTCATCATCGGCAAGGCGTCCTTCCCGCCGAACGCGCTGCTGGAGAACTACGCCGCCGCCCTCGACGAGGTGATCAGGCTCAAGCCCGCCGCGGCCAAGGGCCGGTACCTGAAGAAGGTCACCTTCACCACCACGATGGGCCCCGGCATCCCGGTCGACCCCAACAAGACCCGCAACCTGACCGGCGACCTAGCCGAAGCCA
>DAIOWL010000599.1:0-4914 GCA_036758545.1 Streptosporangiaceae bacterium
CCGCGTCGAAGTGGTTCCCGCAGCAACTCGTGGCCTTCCTGGAGGCCGTCTGGTCAGCAACGACCGAAGCCGACGCCGGGCGGACGGCGGTCGAACGGGCCGCGGAGACGCTTGACGCGGAGATTGCCGCGATCGTGTGCCCAGGCCGCGTGGTAGCCGTGGTCGGATACCCGGCAGGCGCGGTCCCGGTGCGGGAACTCACGTCGATCACGGCCGGAGGCGGGCACCATGAGCTGACCGTGCCAGATGTCGGGGTGTGCCGGATGGCCGCCGTAGCGCTCGACTACCCACCGGGAGCAACGTTCATCCTCGCGCGTGCGGGGCCCGACGCCGGCCTGCGCCGCGACGAGGCCAGCTTGCTCCGGGGCATGGCCCGAGTCACGTCGACGGCGATGCGGACCCAGCACCTCCTTGACGACGAGCGCGCGGCCCGGGAGGAAAGCGACAGTCAGGCCACCGAGAACGCACGGCTACTGGCCGAGCTGACGCAACGGCAGGTGCGCCTGACCGAGCTAGCCAGCGAGCAGGCCGCGCTGCGCCGCGTGGCGGTGCTTGTCGCGGGCGGGGCGCCGCCGGAGGAGGTGTTCGGCGCGGTCGCCGAGGAAGCTGGCCGGCTGCTGGAAGTCGACTTCGCGACCCTGGTCCGGTACGACCCGCAGGACGCGATCACGGTTCTCGGCACGTGGACCAGAACGGGTGCCCCCCCGCCGATCCCGGTCGGCAGCCGGCTGCCGCTCGGCGGACGTAACCTGACCACGGCGGTGTACCAGACGGGCCGCCCGGCGCGGGTCGACTACGACGACGTCTCGGGCGCAATCGGTGACGCCGCCGCCCGCGACTGGGGGCTCCGCTCGTCGGCGGGCGTACCGATCCGGGTCGAGGGGCGGCTGTGGGGCGCCATGTTTGTGGCGTTTACCCGCGAGGAGTCGCTGCCGGCGGACACTGAGGCGCGGCTGGCCGGGTTCACCGAGCTGGTCGCGACCGCGGTCGCCAACGCGCAGGCGCGTACCGAGCTGCGCAGGTTCGCCGAGGAGCAGGCGGCGCTGCGCCGGGTGGCGACCCTTGTCGCAGGCGGAGCGCCGCCGGAGGAGGTGTTCGCCGCGGTCACCGAGGAGGTGGGGCGGCTGCTGGGGACCGTCCAGACCAACATGCTCCGGTACGACCCGGATGATGTCGCGACGATCGTCGCGGTGTACGGCAGGGTCGGCGACGCCGCGGCCGTCTCCGTAGGAGACCGGTACAAGATCGGCGGGCGGAACGCGACCACGCTGGTGTTCGAGACCGGTCGGCCGGCGCGGATCGACGGCTACTCCGGCGCGTGGGGCGCCGTCGGGCTCGCCGCGGGCTACCGCTCGTCGGTCGGCGTGCCGATCAGCGTGGAAGGCCGGCTGTGGGGCGTCATCGGCGTGGCGTCAACGCGCGACGAGCCGCTGCCGGCGGACATCGAGGCCCGGATGGCCGGGTTTACCGAGCTGGTCGCGACCGCGGTCGCCAACGCGCAGGCGCGCGTAGAGCTGCGCGGGTTCGCCGAGGAGCAGGCGGCGCTGCGCCGGGTGGCCACGCTGGTGGCCCGGGCGGCGCCGCCGGAGGAGGTATTCGGCGCGGTCGCCGAGGAGGTCGGCCGACTGCTGGGCACGGACTTCACGGTCATGAGCCGGTACGATCCGGACGGCGCGGTCACGGTCGTCGGCGTCTGGGCCAGGACCGGCACCGCCCAGGTACTCCCGGTCGGCCTCCGGATGGACTTCGGGGGGCGGAACGTGCACACGCTGGTGTTCCAGACCGGCGGGCCCGAGCGGATCGACGACTATGCCGGTGCCTCGGGCGATGCCGCCGACGCCGAACGCGACTCGGGGTTCCGCTCGGCCGTCGGCGTGCCGATCAGCGTCGAGGACCGGCTGTGGGGCGTCATGAGCGTAGCGTCCACGCGGGAAGAGCCGCTCTCCGCGGACACTAAGGGGCGGCTGGCGGCCTTCACCGAGCTGATCGTCACCGCCCTCGTCAACGCCGAGGCCCAGGCCGCGCTCAACGCCTCGCGGGCGCGGATCGTGGCCACCGCCGACCGGACGCGCCGGCGGATCGAGCGTGATCTGCACGACGGAGCGCAGCAGCGCCTGGTTTCCCTGGCCCTGCACCTACAGCAGATGCAGGAGATGCAGGAGGCGGCGCCCGGGGCAGGCGGGCTGGCGGGCCGGCTGAAGGGTGCCGTCACCGAGGTGACCGAAGTTCTGGAAAACCTGCGCGAGATCGCCCACGGCATCCACCCGGCGATCCTCACCGCAGGCGGGCTGCGCCCGGCGCTGGAGGCGCTGGCCCGCCGCTCCGCCGTCCCGGTCAGCCTTGACATCAGCGTGGCGGAGCGGCTGCCCGAGCCGGTCGAGATCGCTGCCTACTACGCGGTCTCCGAGGCGCTTACCAACACCGCCAAGCACGCGCACGCCTCCGGCGCCGACGTGGAGGTGGCTGCCCGCGACGGCGGCCTGCGGGTCTGTGTCCGCGACGACGGGCGCGGCGGGGCGGACTTCGCCGGCGGTTCGGGCCTGGCGGGGATCAAGGACCGGATGGAGGCGCTTGGCGGCCAGATCTGGCTGCAAAGCCCGCCCGGGGCCGGTACCGCCATGCAGATCGTCATACCCCTTAGCGGTCCCGGCACCCCAGGACCGCCGGCGATTCGCGACGGGCCAAGGCGTTAGCTGGCCTGGGTGTGTTCGCGGAGGTAACCGGCCAGGCCGATGACGTCCTGGGGGACGAGTCGGCCGATGGCGCCGCTGGAGTAGACGCTGACGATGACCCGGCCGCCGGGGTCGAGCACGAAACCGGTGGACTGCAGGTAGGGCGGGTCGGGGTTGACGAAGGCGCCGGTCGTGTGCGCGATGGCGGCGGCGTCGGCGCTGTGACCGACCGGGAACCGCAGGCCGTGCCTGGCGATCAGGTCCCCTGTGGTAGCTTCGTCGTCCACTGACAGGGCGACGACGGAGGTGTCCAGGTCGGCGAGGCTGTCCAGCGACCGCTGGAACGCGCTGAGCTGGGCGTTGCAGTAGGGGCACCACGATCCGCGGTAGTACAGGACGACGCCGAAGCGGCCGGCCAGGGCGTCGGGCAGGCGCAGGGTGCGGCCGCCGGGAAGGGCCACGGTGAGCGACGGGAACGGGTCCCCGGGCTGCAGCACTGTCATCTGGGTCATGCATTGTTAGTGCCGGCGGCGCTCACCGGTCTTACGGTGCCCGGCCAGCCGGGTATGCCGGGCGCCGAACCGCGGCTGCGGCCCGGGGTGCTGCGCCCCGGGGCCATCCGGCCAGGGGCCAGGCGACCGGTTTGTGCGTAGCATGGCGATGATGCCGGCTAACCGCATGGTGGATGAGACTCCTGTCACCGCTGCCGGGCTCGACCCTGAGTCAGCCTGGTGGCTTGGGGTGCTCGCCGAGACGGGTCCGCGGCGGGAGGCGGCACTGGCGCGGCTGCATGAGCTGCTGGTGCGCGTCGCGCGGGCGGAGGTGGCCCGGCGCGGGCCCCGGGTGCGGATCACCGGGCCGGAGCTTGACGACCTGGCCTGCCAGGCCGCGGCCGACGCGCTGATGGCCGTTACCCGCAAGCTCAGGCAGTTCCGCGGCGAGAGCCGGTTCACGACCTGGGCGTGCAAGTTTGCCATCTTCGAGGTGTCGGCCAAGATCGGCCGGCACTTCTGGCGTCATCCGGCGGTGCCGCTGGACGCCGAGGACTGGGACCGGCTGCCGGACCGGTTCGGGTTGGACCCCGCGCAGGAGGCTGAGTGGCGGGACCTGGCCGCGGCGCTGCGCCGCGCCGTGGACGAGGAGCTGACCCCGCGGCAGCGGCAGGTGTTCGTCGCGATCGTGCTCAACGGTGTCCCGCTGGATGCCCTGGTCCTCGAGCTCGGCTCCAACCGCAACGCGATCTACAAGGTGTTGTTCGACGCCCGGCGTAAGCTGCGGTCTGTTCTTGTCGCTAACGGGTATCTACGCGATGACTCTCCGAGGACCTCATGAACGACTGGCCGGCGCTGGATGACTTCCTGCGGACCGATCCGCGCGACGTGGGATGCGACCAGGCCATGGAGATGCTGCACGTCTACGTGGAGCTGGTGGCGGCGGGCGGCCCGGCGGAGCAGCGGTACCCGGGCATCGCGGCGCACCTGCGCGCGTGCGGTCCGTGCGGCGAGGACTTCGAGGGACTGCTGGCCGCGGTGCGCGGCGAGGCGGACTGACCGGCGCGTAGCTTCCGGCGGCCGCATTGAAAGATCGCGTCATTTTCCCGTAATCCTTTTGCGCGTCGGGTGCGGTAAGAACCCGGCCCGCCGCGCACACCAACCAGGGGTAAGCGAGACAGCGCGGTGACAGTTCGCCGCCCTTGGTGTTCCGGCCCCGCCGGAGGAGAAGGACAGCAGATGAAAATCTTGAAACGCAGATGGTGGCTGGCCGCCGCCGCGGCCGTGCTGGTCGCCGTCTCGGCGGTGCTCACCACCGTGGGATCCGGCGGGGCGAACGCCGCGCCGTCCAGGGCCACGGCGGCTAAGGCCGGAGGGCTGGGCCAGCTGACGGGCCTGCTGCCCCGGAACAAGCTGACCGAAGAAAGCGCGCTCCAGGTCGACCTCAGCAAGGAGACGGTGCGGCTGCCGCTGTACCCGGGCACCGCGCACGGCCAGAAAGTGTGGTACGTCCTGCTGGACGCCTCCGACGCCGGCCTGGCGCACGACCTGGGCGTGAACTACGCGCCCAAGCTCGCCAACATCGCGATCAGCGACCCGGCCGCCGTGCAGACGGTGACCCTCGGCTCGCCGACACCACAGCAGAACCCGTTCGGGCCCGCGGCGGTGAATTTCGCCGGCGCGCCGGACTTCAGCCCGACCCGGATCGCGACGCCCGGGCCGGCCGGCTTCCCGCTGGCCAAGTTCCAGCC
>DAIOWL010000600.1:0-2870 GCA_036758545.1 Streptosporangiaceae bacterium
CCACCCGGTGTTCGTCTTCCGCGACCCGGACAGCGGATCGCTGGTCCGGCTGGAGGCGGCGCCGGGCGACTACGTGTGGGTACCGCCGCACGTGCCGCACCGGGAGGAGAACCCCTCCCCCGACACCGAAGCCGTCGTGGTGATCGCCAGGTCGACGCAGGAAGCGATTGTGGTCAACGTACCGTCGCTATAGTTATCACTCGGGATCCCTGCGGTCGACGCGGCGCCCGCGCTTGATAGCGGAGCGCTGACGTTTGCCCTCCAGGCGGCGCTCGTTCGCGCCCCGGCCGGGCCGGGTCGGGACGCGCGGGCGCTGCGGCGGCGCGACCGCGTCCCTGAGCAAGCTGGCGAGCCGCGCCCTGGCGCCCTGGCGGTTGGCGAGCTGGCTGCGCTGCTCGGAGGCGGCCACGGTGAGCACGCCGCCGGCCAGCCGCCCGGCCAGCCGTTCGGTGATCCTGTCCCGCGCCCATTCGGGCAGCACGGCCGACCGCTCTACGTCGAAGGAGAGCTCGACGCGGCTGTCCGCGGTGTTGACCGACTGGCCGCCGGGGCCGGATGACCGGGAGAAACGCTCGCGCAGCTCGCTGCCCGGTATCGTCAGCCAGCCGTTCACCCGCAGGTCGTCAGGCATGTGAAGCGGCTAGGTCAGGCTCGCCACGAGCTCGCCGACGGGCTTGCGGCGGCCGGTGTAGAACGGGATCTCGACCCGGGTGTGCAGCCGGGCCTCAGCACCCCGCAGGTGGCGCATCAGGTCCACGATCCGGTGCAGCTCGTCGGCTTCGAACGCGAGGATCCACTCGTAGTCGTTGAGCGAGAAGCAGGCGACCGTGTTGGCCCGTACGTCGGGGTACTCGCGGGCCATCTTCCCGTGCTCGGCGAGCAGCCGACGGCGCTCCGCCGGATCCAGCAGGTACCACTGGTAGGAGCGGACGAACGGGTACACGCTCACGTAGGCGCGCGGCTCCTCTTCGGCCAGGAAGGCCGGGATGTGACTCTTGTTGAACTCGGCCGGCCGGTGCAGCGCCATCACCGACCAGACCGGCTCACTGCAGCGGCCGAGGCGGGTGCGGCGGAAGCGCGCGTACTGATCCTGCAGGTCATCCGAGGTGGGCGCCACCCACCAGAACATGAAGTCCGCGTCCGCGCGCAGGCCCTGGATGTCGTAGCAGCCGCGGGTGACGATGCCCTTGCCTGCCGCCTGGTCGAGCAGCTCGGCCACCTCGGCGGCGATCGCGGCGGGGCCGCCGGCCTCGAGAGCGCCCCGGTCGGGGACCCGAAACACCGACCACATGGTGTAGCGGACCAGCTCGTTGAGATCGCGGGCCTTCGGCTTAGGGGCCGTCTGAAGTTCGTCAGCCATACCGCTATTGTCGGCCACGGCGGTCACCGGACCGCACCGGCGTGGCCGGCCGGCGGCCTGCCCGCGAGGAACGCCAGCACCTGACCTGCGGCCGCCCGCGCGGTCGCCACGCAGGCCGGCACGCCTACCCCGTCGTAGGCCGCGCCGCAGACCGCGAGCCCCGGCTGGGCCGCCACCGTCGACCGGATCGCGGCTATCCGGTCCAGGTGCCCCACCGTGTACTGGGGCAGCGCACCGCCCCAGCGGGTCACCCTGGTGGCCACCGGCCCGCTCCGCACCCCGGTCGCGGCCGCCAGTTCGGCCGCGGCCAGCGCGGCCAGCTCGTCGTCGGTGTGCTGCAGCAGCGCCTCCTCCCCGATCCGGCCAACCGAGCAGCGAACGATCTCCAGATCCCCGTCCGCGGACGCTCCGGCCAGATGCGGCCACTTGACGGTGGAGAAGGTGACGGCCTTGACGGCCCTCCCGTCCACCGCGGGCACCAGATACCCGCTCCAGCCGAGGCCGGCCAGGCCCGGGACGGGAAACGCGGACCGCGGATAGGCGAGCGTGACGATCGCCATGCTCGCGTAGCTGATCTGGCCGAACGCCGTGACCGCGGCCGACGCGCCGGGAACACCCGCGAGCAGGCGGCCCGCGGGCCGCGCCGGGACCGCGAGGATCACCGCGTCGGCGTCGACCTGGCCAGGTGTCGCGGCCGAGCCCACGGTGAGCCGCCAGCCTCGCCCAGCGGGCGCCAGCTCACGGGCCATCGCGCCGGTGCGCACCTCGGCGCCCGATTGTTTCGCCAGGTAGTCGGGGAGCAGGCCGAGGCCCCCGGTGAGCGTGGTGAACATTGGTCCGCCCGCGCGGGTGCCCGCGGAACCCGGCGCCTGGGGCGGCAGCAGGGACCGGGCCGCCTCGGCGAGCGAGGCGTGCCGCCGGGATGCTGCCGCCAGCGCGGGCAGCGTCGCGTCGAAGGAGAGCTCCGCCGAACGTCCCGCGTAGACCCCGCCCAGCAGCGGGTCCACCAGCCGGTCCACCACCTCTGCGCCCAGGCGCGCCCCGACGTACCCGGCGACGGACACGTCGCCGTCACGGGTGGTAGGCGGCAACTTGAGGTCCTGCCCGGCCCGGGCCACGCCCTCGTCGGACAGCACCCCGGACCGGGAGAGTTCGGCCATGTCGGACGGCACGCCCATGAACTGCCGGCGGGGCAGCGGCCGGAGCGCGCCCAGCGTCCAGATCGCGGACGACGTGGGCCCCGGGTCGGCTCGCTGATCGGCCAGCCCGGCCTCAGCGATCAGCGCGGTCCCCTCGGGACGGGTGACCAGCAGCGCCTCGGCCCCCTCGTCGACGGCGGTGCCGGCGATCTCGGATACGGACAGCTTGCCGCCAAGCCGCGGCGAGCCCTCCAGCACGGTCACCCGCACCGCCTCGTCCCGCAGGAAGAACGCCGCCGCGAGCCCGGAGATCCCGCCGCCCACGATCACCACGTGCGGCCGCCCGTTCGTAGGCTCCATGCCTCCAGCCT
>DAIOWL010000600.1:2970-4900 GCA_036758545.1 Streptosporangiaceae bacterium
GCGCGGCGGAACCGCGCTGCTCCCGGCGGCCGTCACAACGGCATGCGGAACACACCGGGGAACACCAGGCACGGCGTCGTGGCCGGCCTCATGATCGGAAGCGTCCTGCTCGGTGGGGGCATGCTCCTCGCGGGATGCTCCGCCAGCTCGAACAGCGGCGCCAGTTCGTCCGAGGCGGCCGGGCAGCAGGCGGGGCCGGCGGCCGCCGCCGCTGCGCCGTCCAGGGCCGCGGCGTCCGGCTCCGCCTTCGGCAACACAGGCGGTAAGGGCGGCACGGGCACCACGGCCCGGCTGGCGCCGGCCAGCAGCATCATCTACACGGCGCAGCTGACCGTGCGGGCGGGCGACGTCAGCTCAGCCGCCGCGCAGGCGGCCCAGATCGCCGGCGGCGTGGGCGGCTACGTGTCGAGCGAGACCGCCAAGGTCAACCCCGATCACCCGTCCGACGCCACCGCCAGCGTGCAGCTGAAGATCCCGGTCGCGGCCTACCCCGCCACGCTCGGCCAGCTCGGGCACCGTCTCGGCACCCAGCTGTCCCTGCAGCAGCAGGCCCAGGACGTGACCCAGCAGGTGGCCGACGTGGACAGCCAGGTCGCCTCGGACCAGGCGGCCATTGCCCAGCTCCGCGCGCTGCTGTCGCACGCGGGATCGGTCGGCGAACTGCTGAGCGTCCAGAACCAGATCAACTCCGAGGAAGCGAACCTGGAGTCGATGCAGGCGCAGCAGCGCGCGCTCAGCCACCAGACCAGCTACGCGACGGTGACGCTGACGATCCTCGGGCCGAAGGCCAAGCCGGTGGTGCACCGGCAGAAGCCCCCGCCCACGCTAGCGGGCGGCTTCGCCGCGGGCTGGCACGCGCTGCGCATAGCCGTGTCCTGGACGCTGGCGTTCCTCGGCGCGATCGCGCCGTTCGCCGTCGTCCTGGCCGTCGCCGGGTACCTGGTCTACCGCGGGCGGCGCTGGCTGGCCCGCCGCAGGCCGGCTACCGGGCCCGCCTCGCCGGAAAGCTAGCAGGTGCCGGGATTCAGGACAGGGCCCGAGCCGACGCGGCGTGCACCAGGTCGGCCAGCCTGGCCAGTACGTCCGGGTCGGTTTCCGGCAGCACGCCGTGACCCAGATTGAACACGTGCCCTTCGGCGGTGCGGCCGCGAGCGAGGACGTCCCTGGTCCGCTCCTCGATGACCTCCCACGGCGCGAGCAGGATCGCGGGATCGAGGTTGCCCTGCAGGGCCTTGCCCGGCTCCACCCGCCGGACCGCCTCGTCGAGCGGGATGCGCCAGTCGATCCCGACCACGTCGGCTCCGGCCTCCCCCATCAGCCCGAGCAGTTCTCCGGTCCCGACGCCGAAGTGGATGCGCGGCACCCCGGCGGACCCGAGCGCGGCGAAGATCCGGCTGGTGTGCGGCAGGATCGCGTGCCGGTAGTCGTCCGGGCTGACCGCGCCCACCCACGAATCGAAGAGCTGGATGGCCGAAGCCCCCGCGTCCACCTGGATCCGCAAGAACGAGATCGTGATGTCGGCGAGCCGCCCGAGCAGCGCGTGCCACAGCGCCGGGTCGCCGTACATCAGCGCTTTGGTCTTGTCGTGGTTCTTGGACGGCCCACCCTCCACCAGGTAGGACGCGAGGGTGAAAGGGCCTCCGGCGAACCCGATCAGCGGCCGCTCGTCCAGTTCGGTCACGAGCGTCCGGACTGCTTCGGTCACGTAGGGCATGTCGCCCGGGTCCAAGGCGCGCAGGCGCTCCAGATCCCCGGGCGTGCGCACCGGAGTCTCGACCACCGGCCCGATCCCGGCCTTGATGTCCACGTCGATTCCGACCGCGCGCAGCGGGACCACGATGTCGCTGAACAAGACGGCCGCGTCCACGTCGTACCGGCGCAGTGGCTGCAGGGTGATCTCGGTGATCAGCTCGGGGCGGGTGCACGAGTC
>DAIOWL010000601.1:0-4882 GCA_036758545.1 Streptosporangiaceae bacterium
GTGGCCCGGACCTTGCCCGGGCTGGTGACCTGAGCGCGCGGCGGCTCGGCCGCGGCGGCCTGCGGCGGGACCGACCCTGCGACCTGCTGCGGGGCGGACTGCGGGGCTTCGGCGGGACGCGACTGAGCATCGCGGGCGGCCGGGTGGTGCGGCGAGCGGGCGGCCAGGTCCCGCGGGCTGGGAGCCGAAGGTCCGGCGGCGGCCCCGGGGGGGCGCTCCGTGCCTTCGGGCTCCTTGCGGCCCGTCATCTGCTCGGTCATCGGTAAGTCTCCATTGGCATCGGCTGGATCCGGCGGCATAAAAAATCCCCTCGTGCCTGACGGCAGTCGAGGGGAGCGCGCAGTGAGCTGCTTGGTCAGCTGCCTGCGCGCCGGCCAAGTACGAGGATCTGCGGGTACTTCACGGGTAACACCTTACTGCCATCCGGAATCAAGACGTCAACTGCTGACGCGAGTTGTCTCACACTCCGAGACGGCTGGCTCATCGCCGTTATCTTTCGACGCCCTGATCAGGGCCTCCACGCCAGGGGCGCCCATCGGCCTGGCCACCAGGAATCCCTGGCCGTAACAGCAGCCCATCTCGCGCAGCGCGATGAGCTGGCGCGGCTGCTCGATGCCCTCGGCGATGACCCGCAGGCCGAGGTCGCGGCCGACCTGCACCACGGTCCTGGTCAGCAGGCTCAGCGTGTCGTCCTGACCGAGGCCAGCCACGAACGAGGGATCGATCTTGATGATGTCCAGCGGGAGCCTGTGCAGGTAGGCCAGTGACGCGTAGCCGGTGCCGAAGTCGTCGATGGCCATCCGGACGCCGAGCCGGTGCAGCTCGGCCAGCCGCTCGACGATCAGCCCGTCCTCCTCGACCAGCACCCGCTCGTTCACCTCGACGGTGAGCGCACCGGGCGGCAGCCCGGTGTCGGCCAGGATGGCCGCCACCCGCGTGGTGAAGGCGGGCGCCGTGATCTGCCGGGCGGACAGGTTCACCGAGACCCCGACGTCCTCCGGCGACCCCGAGGATGAGCGCCTCCAGGCGGCGCCCTGCTCGCACGCCTCGCGCAGCACCCACTCGCCGAGCGGGACGATCAGGCCGGACTCCTCGGCCGCGCCGAGGAACTCCTGCGGCGGGACCATCTGGTCGCCGCGCCACCAGCGGACCAGTGCCTCGGCCCCGGTCACCCGCGACGTGGCCAGCTCCACGATCGGCTGGTACTGCAGGGTGAGCTCGCCGTTGCCGATGGCCTGCTGCAGGTCGCTGACGATCTCCAGCCTGCGGACCACGTCCGCGTGCATGTGCGCGGCATAGACCTCGACCCGGTCGCCGCCGGCGTCCTTGGCGCGCGACATGGCTACGTCCGCGTTGCGCAGCACCAGCCCGGGCGGGTCCACGTCGGCTAGCGCGACGCCGACGCTCGCGGTCAGCGCGATCTGCTGGCCGGCCACCCGGAACGGCTCGCCGCCGACCGCGCCGGCCAGCCGCTCGGCGATCTCCGCGACCTCCTGGGCGCCCCCGGCGTTCTCGACCAGGATGGCGAACTCGTCGCTGCCCCAGCGCGCCACCGTGTCGTGCACCGGGACGACGGCGCGCAGCCGCCTGGCCGCCTGGGCCAGCACGAGGTCGCCCGCGCCGTGGCCGACCGAGTCGTTGACCGCGGTGAACCGGTCCAGGTCCAGGAAGATGACGCCGGTCCTGGCGGCCACCGCGGCGTCGTGCAGCACGTCTCTGGCGCGCTCCTCCACATAGGCCCGGTTCGGCAGGCCGGTCAGGCCGTCATGGAAGGTGAGGTGGGTGACCTGCTGGCGCAGCGCGACCTGATCGCTCACGTCGCGCGCGGTGACCAGCATCTGGACGGGCTCGCCGGGGGCCTGGTAGCGCAGCAGGGTGGACTCGACGTGCCGCCACGTCCCGTCGGCGGCCCGGACCCGGACCGGGAACCGGCCGGAGCCTTCGAGCCCTTCGAACCCGTCGGCTCCCTCGGCGTAGCCGCCCAGGGCCAGCCGGACCGAGGCCAGCACGGCGGGCCGGTCCTCGGGATGGACGAAGTCGAGCAGTCGCCGACCGGTCAGCGTCCCGGGCGGGTAGCCGTAGTCCTCGACCGCCGGGCTCGCGTACCTGACCACGCCGTCCAGGTCGCAGACCAGGACGACGTCGCTGGTGCGGTTGGCCAGGTCGCGCAGGCTCCGGCTGGATTCACGCCAGATGCCGAGCACGGACAGGTTCTCCCGCACCAGCATGAAGACCCGCGCGGCCAGCACGAGCACCCCGGCGCCGCCGGCCACGATCAGCGCGACCCCGGCCGCAGGCGCCCCGGCCAGACCATTGGCTATCACCACCAGGGTGGCCACGCAGGCGGCCAGCACCGCGATGACGGTCGCCGCCGCCGAACTCGACGTCCGGCGAGCCCAGCTCGTCCCGAACCCTTCGGTCATCCGCCACGGCGCCGCGCCGAGCAGCAGCGCCGCCACCACAGGCATCAGCTGGCCCACCACGCCCAGGTGGCCGCCGAGTACTCGCTGGCCCACGGCCAGCGCGTCGCCGACGGCGATGGCGATCAGGGACAGGTAGGGCAGCGCGACCCGCCGCCAGGCCGTGGTGACCATGGGCAGCAGCGCGCCGAGCACGGCCAGGTCGGCCAGCGGGTGGATGAGCGCGAGCAGGAACGTGCCCGGCCGTTCGCCGGACCGGTGAAACTCGGCGCTGAACAGCGTGGACCAGCCGATCACCAGCAGGGCGACGGCCATCACGTACCCGTCGGCGAGCCCGGGCAGTACCGAACCCGCCGAACCCTCCTGCGGGGTGACTTCCCGTTCGGCCATGGTGAGCACGGCGATGCCGATGGCCGCGGCGGCCAGGGCGAGGAGCTGCGGCAGGTCGGTGAAGGACAGGGCGGGGGCGGGGTTCAGCGTGCCGCCGAGGATCTCCTGCACGACCAGGCCGGAGCAGTACAGTGCGGCGCCGGCCGCGAGCCACCGGTAGCCCCGCGCGACCGCGCCCTCGTACCGGCGGGCGCCGAGCCACAGGCTCACCGCCGCCGCGCACCACGCCAGCATGCCAAGCACGGTCATGCTCGGCGCTCCGACATGATCAGCCGCACCCGGGCTCCTTCCGTTCCGCCCGCTGTTCTGAAGTACTCAACGCACGCCGGGCAAAAGCGGATAGCTTAGTCACACTTTCGTTACCTCGTCGTAACGAAATGTCGCCGTCGTGCCGCAGATCCGTGCGCACGACCGCCGAGTCCCCAGCCCCAATAGGTACCGCCCCAAGCGACGGTCGCAACCGGTCTGACGTTCACTCTACGTACCCGAGATCACACTTCGGTTGAGGAAGGGCGTACAGCGGGAGACAAACTCACCGCCTCTGGCAACCCTGCGTGTTCTTGCTGCTAGTTCATACTGCTCTCCTGCAGTATGTGCCTGTTATCACAGTCATGACGGGGTTTCCGGGCAGCCCGGGCCATGCTGACGCTGGCGTCAGCATGGCAGCATGATCTGGACTAATGATCTGGACCTGAGCCAGACGAACCAGGGAGGCCGCACGTGCGCAAGGTGCTGATCGCGAACCGCGGTGAGATCGCGGTGCGAGTGGCGCGGGCTTGCCGGGACGCCGGGCTTGGCAGCGTCGCCGTGTACGCCGAGCCCGACCTGGACGCGATGCACGCGCGGATGGCCGACGAGGCCTACGCGCTGGGCGGGTCGACCAGCCAGGAGACCTACCTGGACATCGACAAGATCATCAAGGTGGCGGTGGAGTCCGGCGCGGACGCGGTGCACCCCGGCTACGGCTTCCTGGCCGAGAACGCCGAGTTCGCCCGGGCGGTCACGGCGGCCGGGCTGACCTGGATCGGCCCCCCGCCGGAGGCCATCGAGGCGCTCGGGGACAAGGTCCGGGCCCGGCACATCGCGCTGGAGGCCGGGGCGCCGCTCACCCCCGGCACCCCGGACCCGGTCCGGGACGCCGGGGAGGTGCTGGCCTTCGCCCGGGAGTACGGCTACCCGGTGGCGATCAAGGCGGCGTTCGGCGGCGGCGGCCGCGGGCTCAAGGTGGCCTGGCGCGAGGAAGAGGTCGCTGACCTGTACGAGTCGGCGGTCCGGGAGGCCACGGCGGCGTTCGGCCGGGGCGAGTGCTTCGTGGAGCGCTACCTGGACCGGCCGCGGCACGTGGAGACGCAGTGCCTAGCCGACGCATATGGGGATGTGGTGGTGATCTCGACCAGGGACTGCTCGCTGCAGCGCCGCCACCAGAAGCTGGTCGAGGAGGCGCCGGCGCCGTTCCTGACCGCGGAGCAGACCGAGACCCTCTACCGGTCTTCCAAGGACATCCTGCGCCGGGCCGGCTACATCGGCGCGGGCACCTGCGAGTTCCTCGTCGGCCAGGACGGCACGATCAGCTTCCTCGAGGTCAACACCAGGCTCCAGGTCGAGCACCCGGTCAGCGAGGAGGTCACCGGCATCGACCTGGTCCGGGAGATGTTCCGGATCGCCGAGGGCGAGCCGCTCGGCTACGACGACCCGCCCGCCCGCGGGCACTCGATCGAGTTCCGGATCAACGCCGAGGACCCGGGCCGCAACTTCCTGCCCGCCCCGGGCACGATCACCGCGTGGAACCCGCCGTCAGGGCCTGGCGTTCGGCTCGATGCCGGGTACGCGGCCGGGATGACGGTCCCGCAGGCGTACGACTCGCTGATCGCCAAGCTGATCGTGACCGGCGCCAGCCGGGCCGAGGCACTGCAGCGCTCGGCCCGCGCCCTAGCCGAGTTCGAGGTCGGCGGGATGCCGACCGTGCTGCCCTTCCACCGGGCCGTGGTGGCCGACCCCGCGTTCATCGCGCCGGACGGCGTGCTGCGGGTGCACACCCGCTGGATCGAGACCGAGTTCGACACGCCGATGCC
>DAIOWL010000602.1:0-4876 GCA_036758545.1 Streptosporangiaceae bacterium
GGCTGTCACGCTGGGCGCGCGCGGGCTGGCCGCGCTGTACGCCGGGACCCCTCTGGCCACGTTGCGGCAGGCGGGCCTGGCCGCGGGCGGTACGGCGGCCGGCGACGCCGCGCTGGACGCCGCCTTCGCCGCTACCCCCTACATGCTCGACGCCTTTTGACGGACACGCCGCCGGCGTTGCGCCCCGTACCGCCCGCGGGCCGGTAAGTTCGACACGAACAGATGTTCGCGGACCCAGACCGGCAGACCCGGATTGACAGATGGAGAGCACCTGGTGGGCTTGTCATATGCGCGGCACCCGGTCCGGGTGCTGGGGGTCGATCCCGGGCTGACCAGGTGCGGCGTCGGCGTGGTCGAGGGCGCGCCGGGCCGGGCGCTGACCATGATCCGGGTCGGGGTCATCAGGACGTCGGCCGACGAGGACATCGCGGCCCGGCTGCTCGCGATCGAGACCGAGATCGAGGCCTGGCTGGACGCGTGCCGGCCCGACGCGGTGGCCGTGGAGCGGGTGTTCAGCCAGCAGAACGTGCGCACGGTGATGGGCACCGCACAGGCCGGCGCGATCGCGATCGCCTGCGCCGCGCGGCGCGGCCTGCCGGTGGCCCTGCACACCCCCAGCGAGGTCAAGGCGGCCGTGACCGGCAACGGGCGGGCGGACAAGGCTCAGGTCACGGCGATGGTGACGCGGCTGCTCCGGGTCACCGACCCGCCGCGCCCCGCCGACGCCGCCGACGCGCTGGCGCTGGCCATCTGTCATATCTGGCGTGGCGGCGGCGCGGGGCTGCGCCGGGCCGCCCTGACTGGCCGAGGAGGGAGCGCGTCATGATCGCGCATCTGCGCGGCACGGTGGCCGGCGTCGCGCCGGACGGTGCCGTCATCGAGGTCGGCGGGGTGGGGATGCGCGTGCAGTGCACCCCCGGCACCCTGGCCACGCTCAGGCCGGGGGAGTCCGCGCAGGTCGCGACCTCGCTGGTGGTCAGGGAGGACTCGCTCACCCTGTTCGGCTTCGTCTCCGACGACGAGCGGAACGTCTTCGAGTTGCTGCAGACGGCCAGCGGCGTGGGGCCCAGGCTGGCGCTGGCCATGCTGGCCGTGCACGCGCCCGACGCGCTGCGCCGCGCCGTCTCGACCGAGGACCTGAACGCGCTGACCATGGTCCCCGGGATCGGCAAGAAGGGCGCGCAGCGGATCGTGCTCGAGATGAAGGACCGGCTCGGCCCGCCCGGCGACGACGGCGCGGGGCTACCAGGCAGGGCGGCGCCGCGAGCCCCCTCCTGGCGTGACCAGGTGCAGTCCGGCCTGGTCAATCTGGGCTGGCCGGCCAGGGACGCGGACCAGGCCATAGCCGCGCTCGAGGACGAGGGCGTGATCGGCGGCTCCGGCGGCGACGCGGTGGACGTGGCCACGGTGCTGCGGGCCGCCCTGCGCAAGCTGAGCAGGCAGTAGCGCGATGACCGGGGACGAGACCCTGCGCCAGGCCGAGGAAGCCGAGCTCGCCCGGCGCGTCCAGGGCGGCGAGGACATCGTGTCGCCGCTCGCGGACGCGGATGAGCGGGCCATCGAGACCGCGCTGCGGCCCAAGCGGCTCACCGAGTTCACCGGCCAGGCCCGGGTACGGGAGCAGTTGTCGCTGATCCTGACCAGCGCCCTGCGGCGCGGCCGTCCGCCGGACCACGTGCTGCTGGCCGGACCGCCCGGCCTGGGCAAGACCACGATCGCGATGATCGTGGCCGCCGAGCTCGGCGCGCCGCTGCGCATCACCAGCGGCCCGGCCATCGAGCGATCAGGTGATCTCGCCGCGGTGCTGTCCACGCTCAGCGAGGGCGAGGTGATCTTCATCGACGAGATCCACCGCCTGGCCCGGCCCGCCGAGGAGATGCTCTACCTGGCGATGGAGGACTTCCGGGTCGACGTGGTGATCGGCAAGGGCCCCGGCGCGACCGCGATCCCGCTCGACATCGCGCCGTTCACGCTGGTCGGGGCCACGACAAGGGCTGGCCTGCTGCCGGCTCCGCTGCGGGACAGGTTCGGCTTCACCGCGCACCTGGACTTCTACCAGCCGGATGAGCTGGAGGTCATCATCCGCCGGTCGGCCGGGCTGCTCGGGGTGACCCTCACCGACGAGGGCGCGGCCGAGCTCTCCACCCGGTCACGCGGCACGCCCAGGATCGCCAACCGGCTGCTGCGCCGGGTCCGCGACTACGCCGAGGTGCGCGCCGACGGCGTGGTCACCCGGGAGATCGCGCGGACGGCGCTGGAGATCTACGAGGTGGACGAGAACGGCCTGGACCGGCTCGACCGGGGGGTGCTCGACGCGGTGGTACGCCGGTTCGGCGGCGGCCCGGTCGGCCTGTCCACGCTGGCGGTGGCGCTGGGGGAGGAGGCGGAGACCGTCGAGGTGGTCGCCGAGCCGTTCCTGGTCCGCTGCGGGCTGCTGGCGCGGACTCCGCGCGGCCGGGTGGCCACCGCGGCCGGCTGGGCTCATCTGGGACTCGAGCCTCCCCCGTCACTCAGCGAACTGCCTACCTTGTTTGACTGAACGGTGTTTGACTGAACTGGGCCGGCAGAGCAAGATCGCACCGAGGTCACGATCGCTCGCAAAAACTCGTAGCCTGGTTGGTGCGCGGTCAAAGCGCGGCTAAACTTCGGCAGTTGGTCGTCGGCCTCTGTCACGACCATGCATGCAGAACCAACTGGAAGGATCCCCGGTCATGGGGTTTATCGCAGCCGCAGATGCGGCAAGCAAGTCATCAGGCAGCTCGCTGACGTTCCCGATCCTGATCGTTCTGGTCTTCGTCGGCTTCTACTTCCTGATGATCAGGCCGCAGCGCCGCCGCCAGCAGAAGGTCCAGCAGGAGCAGCGGACGGTTGCGCCCGGCGCCCGGGTCCGCACCACGGCCGGCATGTACGCCACGGTGACCGAGGTGGACGGCGACGACGTCGTGCTCGAGGTCGCTCCCGGCGTCGAGGTCCGCTACCTCAAGCGCGCCATCATGGAGGTCGTCCAGCCTGCCGAGGAGACCGAGACCTACGAGGACGCCGAGCCCTCCGACTACCACGAGGACGATCAGGACGAACCGGCTGATGGAACCGCCGAGGACTCCGATGGCGTTAAGTCAGCTGAAGATGGTCTCACGGACTCTCACGACGATCTGGCCAAGTCCGACAAGGACAACGTGCACTGAGCCGCCGTCCGGCATGAGGGTTTACGGGAAACGGCGGATCTAAGACAGGCGGAGAAGTGGCAGCCCCATCTAAAACCGTCCCGCATCCGGGACGGGCCCTCGTGCTTTTGCTGGTCCTCATCGTGGCCATGCTGCTGGGCGTACTCGGCCCGAAGCTGTTCGCCCCGAGCCAGTGGGAGCACAGGTTCAAGGTAGGACTCGGTCTTGACCTGTCCAGCGGGACCCAGGTGACCTTGCGCGCGCAGACCCTGACCGGCAAAGCACCGTCGACCGATGAGATGAACGCCGCGGTCGGCGTCATCGAGTCGCGGGTCAACGGCACCGGCAACTCCGGCGCGCAGGTTCAGCCGCAGGGCCCGAACCTGCTTGTCGTGACGGTTCCCGGCAAGGGCTCGCAGCAAACCATCGAGCTGGTGAGCTCGACGGCGCTGCTCATGTTCCGCCAGGTGCTGCTGTACGAGCCCTACGGGGCGACCAGCACACCGGTTCCCGGCGCGAGCGCGAGCACCTCGCCCAGCGCCACGCCGTCGGTGTCCGGGAGCCCCTCGGCGAAGGCGTCCCCGTCCGCCAGTTCCACCAGTACGGCGAAGACCTCGGCCAAGATCCTCCCGGCGGCCAGTCCCAGCGCGTCCGCGAGCGGTACCGCGTCACCGAGCGGATCGGCCACCGCCAGCCCCTCGGCCAGCGCCAGTGCCAGCCCCAGCGCCAGCCCGAGTTCGGCCGCGACCAGCGGCGCGGCCGGCGGCGCGGCCGGCAACCCGAGCCTGGTGCACAAGGACGTGCTCGCGAAGTTCAACAAGCTGGTCTGCAAGCCCGGTGACACGCAGGCCTGGAAGACCCAGGTGGGCTACCAGAACACCACGCCCTACAACAACCCGGACGTGCAGGTTGTCGCCTGCGGCAGTGCCGGCCAGGGACAGTGGGGCAAGTTCGCGCTTGACGTGGCCAAGGTCCGGGGCACCGAGGTCACCGCGGCGAGCGCGGGCCTGTCCACGACCTCCAACCAGTGGCAGGTCAACCTGACGCTGAACGGCCAGGGCGCCACGGCCTTCAGCACCCTCACCTCGCGCCTGTACAACGACTACTACGCGGCCGGGCAGTCCGGCGACCAGAACTCGGCGATCCTGAACCAGGTGGCGATCACCCTGGACGGCAACGTCGTGTCATCACCGCAGATCCAGGGAGCGATCGCCGGCGGTAACGCCCAGATCACCGGCAGCTTCACCCAGGCCGAGGCCACCCAGCTGCAGAACGAGCTGAAGTTCGGCTCGGTGCCGCTGGACCTGAAGACGCTGTTTGTCACCTCGGTGTCGGCGCAGGTGGGCCGGGACCAGCTGGACGCCGGTCTCATCGCGGCCGCCATCGGGCTGCTCCTCGTGGTGATCTACGCCTTCTTCTACTACCGCGGCCTCGGCCTCGTCTCCGTCTGCAGCCTGATCATCGCCGGCACCATCACCTACCTGGCGGTAGTGCTGCTCTCCCTGTACCAGAACTTCACCCTTGAGCTGGCCGGCATCGCAGGCCTGATCGTGGCCATCGGCATCACCGCCGACTCGTTCGTCATCTACTTCGAGCGATTGCGCGACGAGGTGCGCGAGGGCAAACAGCTGCGCCCGGCGGTCGAGTCCGGGTGGAAGCGCGCCAGGCGCACGATCCTGGTGTCCGACACGGTGTCGTTCCTGGCCGCGCTG
>DAIOWL010000603.1:0-4870 GCA_036758545.1 Streptosporangiaceae bacterium
GCCAGGCCTGGTCGGCGAGCAGCGACAGGACCTGCGACACGGCGGTGTCCGCCAGCGCGTACGGCGGGTCGGCGAACACCACGTCGTACCGGCCGCCCACGGTGCTGGCCTGGCCCCCTGCGGGGGCGGTGCTGGCCTGGCCCCCTGCGGGGGCGGGCCCGCGGGCTAGCACCCGCTCCACGCGGTCGGCGGCGAGCACGGCACCGGGCAGGCCGATAGCCTCGATGTTCTCCCTGATCACGCGCGTGGCCCGGGCTCCTTGCTCCACCAGCAGCACATGGTCCGCGCCACGGGACAGCGCCTCGAGGCCGACCGCGCCCGATCCCGCGTACAGGTCCAGGACGCGCGTCCCAGCCAGCGACCCCAGCATCGACACGATCGTGGAGAACAGGCCTTCCCTGGCCCGGTCGCTGGTCGGCCTGGTATCCCGGCCGTCGGGAACGGCCAGTCGCCGCCCGCCCGCCTCGCCAGCGATAACGCGTGCCACCCCTTAAGTGTGCACGCCCGCCCCGCGGCCGTTGCGCCTCCCCTAAGATCCTGACGGGATGGCGAGGCGGGCGCGGGGTGTAAGCGAAGGGCGGGAGCGGGGCGGGCGCGAGGCACGCGTGGGGGTGAGGGCGGGGGCGGGTGAGGGTTAGGTCTTGTCGAGGTATTCGGCTTGGACGCCTAGGAGCTCGTCGATGGCGGCTCGGAGACCGGGGTGGGCGGCGAGCTGGGGGTCGGCCGAGACCAGGGTGGTGGCTTCCTCCCGGGCCAGGCCGATCAGGTCCTCGTCGGCGAGCAGCCGGAGCAGGCGCAGGCTGGAGTGGCGGCCGGCCTGGGCGGCGCCGAGGACGTCGCCCTCGCGGCGCTGCTCGAGGTCGAGGCGGGACAGCTTGAAGCCGTCCAGCGTGGCGGCCACCGCGTCCAGCCGCTGCCGGGACGGGGTGTCGGGCAGGGCCTCGCTGACCAGCAGGCACAGACCCGGCGCACTCCCCCGGCCGACGCGGCCCCGGAGCTGGTGGAGCTGGGACACGCCGAACCGTTCGGCGTCCATGATGACCATCACGGTGGCGTTCGGCACGTCGACGCCGACCTCGACCACCGTGGTCGCGACCAGGACGTCGATGTCGCCCGCGGAGAACTCCCGCATCACCCGGTCCTTCTCCTCCGGGTGCAGCCTGCCGTGCAGGATGCCGAGGCGCAGCCCGGCCAGCGGGCCCGCGTCCAGGGTCGCGGCCACGTCGAGAACCGCCAGCGGCTGGCGCCGGCCGGCCTCGCCGATGCCGCGCGGGATGCCGCCGGTCATGTCCACGGAGCCCATGTCCACGGAGCCGAAGTCGTCCTCGCTGGGATAGTCACCGTCGTCGTCCGTCTCGGGCCCCTCGCCGATGCGCGGGCACACCACGTAGGCCTGCCGACCGCCGCTGACCTCCTCCCGGACGCGCTCCCAGGCCCGCTCCAGGAAGTGCGGCTTGTCCGCGGCCGGGACCACGTGGGTGGCGATGGCCGAACGGCCCGCGGGCAGCTCGGTCAGCGTGGACGTCTCCAGGTCGCCGTAGACCGTCATGGCCACCGTCCTGGGGATCGGCGTGGCCGTCATGACCAGGACGTGCGGCCGGTTGTCCGCGGCCTTGGCGCGCAGCGCGTCGCGCTGCTCCACCCCGAACCTGTGCTGCTCGTCGATCACCACCAGCCCGAGGTCGGAGAACTGGACCTGCTCCTCGAGCAGGGCGTGGGTGCCGATCACGATGCCGGCGTCGCCGGTGAACACGTCGGACAGCGCCGACCGCCGGGCGGCCGCCCCGACCGACCCGGTGAGCAGGGCCACCCCGGTGGCGTGCTCGGCCGCGCCCAGTTGGCCGGCCTGGGCCAGCGGGCCGAGCATGCCGGTGACGGACCGGTAGTGCTGCTGGGCCAATACCTCGGTTGGGGCGAGCAGGGCCGCCTGGCCGCCCGCGTCCACCACCTGGAGCATGGCCCGGATCGCGATCACCGTCTTGCCCGAGCCGACCTCCCCCTGCAGCAGCCGGTGCATCGGGTAGGCAAAGGCCAGCTCCTCGGCGATCGTCTCGCCCACCGCGACCTGCCCCGCGGTCAGGGTGAACGGCAAGCGCGCGTCGAACTCGTCGGCGATGCCGCCGTCGACGTGCGGGCGCGGCATGGCCGGCATGGCCGCCGCGGCCAGCCGCCGCTGCGCCAGCGCGGCCTGCAGCAGGAAGGCCTCGTCCCACTTGAGCCGCTCCCTGGCCCGTCTCAGGTCGGCCTGGTCGAGCGGCCGGTGGATGGCGCGGATCGCCTCGGCCCGGCCGACCAGCCCGTGCCGCTCCCTGAGCTCGGCCGGCAGCGGGTCCTCCCCCGCGTCCAGCGGGTCCAGCACGGTCTTGACCGCCCGGGCGATCATCCACGAGCTGGCCTTGGCGCTGGCCGGGTAGACCGGGATCATCTCGGCGGCGAACTCGGCCGCGAGCTCCGGCGTGAGGTCGGCGTTCGGCGCCGCGCCGGGCAGCATCTCGTACTCCGGGTGGACGAGCTGCAGCCGGGTGCGGAAGCGGGACACGGTGCCGGCGAACATGCCGACCATGCCGGGCACCAGCGGCTTGATGACGTACTGACCGCCGGCGTTGCGCCAGAAGAACGTCAGGATCAGCTTGGCGCGGTCGTCGGTGATGACCACCTCGGCCCGGCCGGCGCTATATCCCTTGCTGGGCATCTTGTGCGTGCCGACGTGGTCGACCCGGGCCAGCACGGTGACGTGGTCGCCCTCGCGCAGCGAGGACAGGTCGGTCAGCTCGCCGCGGGTGTAGTAGCGGCGCGGGTAGTGCCGCAGCAGGTCGCCGACCGTGCCCATGCCGAAGGCGGCCTCCAGCGCCTTGGCCGTCCGGGGCCCCAGCGCACGGGTCAGCGGTTCGCCGAGCGTGCTCACACCTGGCAGCATATGAGCGCGGACCGACAATATTGGCCATGGGGGGACGAAACCCTGAGCCCCCCTGGGACCCCCGCACTTCGCTTCGCTCAGTCGGCGAGTTCGCACTCGGGGAGGCCATCGGGTAGGCTTCGACGGCTGCCTGATCCGCCCGAGCGGCGGACACGGCCCTCGTAACCCTAGGTCAAATGGAGCGAACTGTGGCTGCCGTCTGCGACGTATGCGGCAAGGGGCCGGTCTTCGGCAACAACGTCTCGTTCTCGCACCGCCGTACCCGCCGCCGCTGGAACCCGAACATCCAGCGCCGCCGCGTCACGGTCGGCGGCACGCCGAAGCGCGTGAACGTGTGCACCTCGTGCATCAAGGCCGGCAAGATCGCCCGCTAACCAGCGGAGAAGTGATCCCAGCCGCGGGCCTGTTCCCACGGCTGGCCGTCGAGAACGACGCCGTGGTCCCTTGAACCCCCGGCCACGACGCCTATTACCTTCCAACGCGACGGCAGCCGCGTGCCCGCGGGAAACGTGGCGGCTAGTGAGTGATCCTCGCCGCCGGTCAGCACCCAGTCCAGCGCGAGGTCGTCGGCGGGGCGGGTAACCAGGCCCGTTCGGGCCGAATGATGGCGGGAAGCGGCTACGGCGCGGGCCGCCGTGGTCAGCCGGTCACCTGGGCGCAACGCGGCGGAGTCCACGTCGACGCGTACGCCGCTGGCGTCCGCGATGTGGCCCAGGTCGGCGAGCAGGCCGTCGCTGACGTCGATCATCGCGGTGGCGCCCAGGCCGGCCGCCTCCGGGCCGGCGTCGTACGGCGGCGCGGGCCGCAGGTGCTCGCGCACGAGGGGATCGCCGACCAGGCCCTCTTCCAGCAGGGCCAGGCCGGCCGCGGCGTGGCCGAGCGGGCCCGCCACCGCGACCAGGTCGCCGGGCCCGGCCCCGGAGCGGAGCACCGGGCTGCGCCCGGCCAGGTCGCCGAGGCCGGTCACGGCCAGTGTCACCTGGTCGGCGCGGGCGGTGTCGCCGCCGATCACGTGCGCTCCGCCCCGGGCGCACTCGGCGGCCAGCCCTTCGGCCAGCTCGCGGGCCCAGCTGACCGGCAGGTCCGGCGGCGCGGCCAGCCCCACCAGCAGGGCGGACGGCTCGGCGCCCATGGCCGCGCAGTCGGCCAGGCTGCGCGCCGCGGCCTTGTGCCCGACGTCCGCGGCGCTGGCCCAGTCGCGGCGGAAGTGCCTGCCCTCGATCAGGAAGTCCGTGGTGGCCACCACCCGGCCGTCAGGGACGGCCAGCACGGCCGCGTCGTCGCCGATGCCGACCAGCGTCGCCGGGCCGGGAGGAAACCATGCCGACAACGCCGCGATCAGGCCGAACTCTCCGGCCTCCGCTAGCGTCTCTGGTTCTCGGCCAGTGATAACCCACCCCCAACACGTGTCACAGGTCTGGACCACTACGGTAGCGTGAGGCACGAGGGGGCGCCCGTCCCGTCATGCCCCGGGAGGACCTCATGGTGGAGGCTTACATCCTCGTCCAGACAGAAGTCGGCAAAGCCGCCGACGTGGCCTCGCTCATCGGCAAGATCAGCGGTGTCACCCAGGCGGAGGACGTCACCGGCCCCTACGACGTCATCGTGCGCGCTCAGGCCGCCGACGTCGACGAGCTCGGCCGTCTTGTCGCCGCTCATATCCAGTCGGTGCCCGGGATCACCAGGACGCTCACCTGCCCCGTGGTGCACATCTGAGCAGTTCGGCAGCGAGCGGCGCGCTGTGCGGGCCCAGCCCGAGCGCGGCCGCGCCGCGCAGGTCGGACGGCGTGTCCACGTCCCGGCGCAACCCGGGGATGCCGTCCAGGCCGAGTTCGACGGCGCCGCCCGCGGCGTGCCGGGCGCGCGAGGCCAGGCCGAACGCGGGCCGGAACGCCGCCCCCGGCGCCGCGGTCCCGGGCGTCCGGAAGCCGCGGGTGAGCACCACCAGCACGT
>DAIOWL010000604.1:0-4852 GCA_036758545.1 Streptosporangiaceae bacterium
GGTGGCGGTCCGGCCGGCCGCGGCCGTGCTGGGCGCCCCGATCGCCGCGCTGCGCGGCGTCGGCGGGCGGCTGGCCCGGGACAACGCGCTGCGCAACCCGCGGCGGACCGCTGCCACCGCGTCCGCGCTGATGGTCGGGGTGGCCGTGGCCACCTTGTTCACCGTGATCGGGGCGTCGCTGAAGGCGAGCGCGACGCAGGGCGTAGACCGCACGCTAGCCGCCGACCTGGTGGTCTACCAGCCTGGGTACGGCGGCAGCGCCGGCCTGGCCGGGTTCAGCCCGACGCTCGCGGCCGGCCTGGGCCGGCTGCCCTCGGTCGATGTGGCGGCCGGGGTGAGCCGGGGCAGCGTGCTGCTGGACGGCCAGGCCCAGACCGTCGCCGCGGTCGACCCGGGCCGCATCGGCACCGTCCTGAACCTCGGGGTCACCGCGGGTTCGCTCGGCGCGGTCGGCCCCGGCTCGTTCGCGGTATCGGCGGCGGCAGCCGCCGACCAGCACTGGCGGGTCGGCAGCACGGTGCCGGTGGTGTACCCGGACGGTGCGCACACAAGGCTGCGGGTGGCGGCCATCTTCGGCCATCCCGACATCACCGGCGACTACCTGTTCGCCGCGGCCGGCTGGGCGCCGCACGCCGGGCAGGCGCTCGACTCCATGGTGCTGATCAAGCTGAAGCCGGGCGCCGCGCTCGGCCCGGCCCGCGCCGCGGTCACCGCGGCCACCGCCACGGCCGGCCAGCCGCGGGTGCAGGACCGGGCGCAGTACGAGGCCAGCGCGACCGGAGCGGTGAACACCATCCTCGGGCTCGTCTACGTGATGCTGGCGCTGGCCATCCTCATCGCGCTGATGGGCGTGGCCAACACGCTGTCGCTGTCCATCCACGAGCGGACCCGCGAGCTGGGGCTGCTGCGCGCGCTCGGGCAGACCCGGGCGCAGGCGCGTGGCATGGTCCGGTGGGAGTCAGTGATCATCGCGGTGTTCGGCACGCTGGGCGGGGTGATCCTCGGCACGTTCACGGGCTGGGCCGTGGTGCAGTCATCCAGCGGGCCCTCGATGACCGTGTTCGCGGCGCCGCCGCTACAGCTGATCCTGTTCCTGGTCCTGGGCGCGGTCACCGGCATCCTGGCCGGGATCAGGCCCGCCCGCCGCGCCGCCCGGCAGAACATGATCACCGCGATCGCTACCGCATAACCATGAAGACGCGAGTCGTGGACGTGGTACGGTCCGGCCTCGGTGAGGCGGGCTTCGCGGCGGCGCACGGAAAGCTGGCGCACCTGGCGCCACCTGGCATCATCGAAGTGACTATGGAAGGGGAGGCCCGGCATGAGTAGTAAGGTGCGCGAGCTGATGGCCAGCGGCTTCGGGGAGCTGCGGCACGAGCCGACGGCGAAGCGGATCCAGGCCGTGCTGGGCGGCGACACGATCGTGGACAGCACCCGGGCCGTGCTGGTCTGGGAGCCGCGGCGGATCGTGCCGTCGTACGCGGTGCCGGCCGAGGACGTGCGCGGCGACCTGGTGCCGGCCGACGCCGGGCCGGGCGCGGACGGGCCTGGTGACGAGGTCGGCGTCGCCCTGGGGGACGTGACCGCGCTGCGCGTGCTCGACCCGAGGATTCCGTTCACCGTGCACAGCACCGCGGGTGAGGCGGTCGACCTGAGGGCGGCGGGCCAGGTGCGACCGGGTGCGGGCTTCCGCCCGGCCGATCCTGACCTGGCCGGGCTGGTGATCCTCGACTTCGCCGCCTTCGATGCCTGGTACGAAGAGGACGAGCTGAACGTAGCCCACCCGCGCGACCCCTTCCACCGCATCGACGTGCTGCCCAGCTCCCGCCAGGTCCGGCTGGAGCTGGACGGCGAGGTGCTGGCGGTCAGCTCCCGGCCGGTGCTGCTGTTCGAGACCATGCTGCCGGCCCGCTACTACCTGCCGCGGGCGGACGTCACCGCCGAGCTGGTGCCCAGCCCCACCAGGACCTGGTGCGCGTACAAGGGCGAGGCGTCCTACTTCTCCGTCTCGGCCGGCGGCCGGCTCGTCCGGGACATCGCCTGGAGCTACCCGGATCCGCAGCACGACGCGGCCCGGGTCCGCGACCTGATCGCGTTCTTCGACGAGCGGATCGACGTCATCCTGGACGGCGAACGGCGCGCCCGGCCGGTCACGCCCTGGTCGGACAGTCCCGGAACCTAGCCCCCGAGGCTAGTGGGATATGCGGATGTCGTACCAGAAGCCGCCGTTGAGGTCTAGGTCGTTGCCGTTGGCCTGGCCGGGGCCGCGGTCGCCGATGTAGGTGTAGAGGGGGTGGCCGTCGTAGGTGGCCTGCAGGCCGCCGCCGGGGCGCTTGATCGTGCCGAGCTTGCCGGTAACGCCGGAGCCGGCTTCGGGGCTGCCGGAGACCGGCGGCCAGTAGATGGCGCACGAGCCGAAGCATTTGGAACTGGTGGAGGTGTCGGGGGCGAACCAGTAGAGGGTGAAGCCATCGGCGTTGGCGAGGACGTCGACGCCGCCGACCGTGACGGTTTTTAGGGTGGCCCCGACGTCGGCCGCGGCCACGGGTGACCCGCCCGCGCTGACCACCGCGACGCCGAGCAGGGCCAGGGCGGCCACCGAGACGGCGCTGACCGCGCCGACCACCACCGACACGGCGCTCTGTGCCCGGGCCTGCGCCCGGCGCCGGCCGAGGTCAGCGCCGACCGGGGCAGCGGTGCCAGCCGAAGCACCGGTGCCGACCAAGGCGGCGGCGGGCACCCGGGTAAACGCACTGGCAGACGCGGCGGCAAATGCGCCGTCAGACGCGGCGACGGGCGCGACGGGCGTGGCGGCGCGACGCACGGAATCGGCGGTGACCGCGGCCAGCGCCAGCGTGGCGAAGGCTGCCACCTCGATGAGGCCGGCCGCGAGCCCCGCTCTCGTCCGGATCTCCTTGAAGCCGAACAGCCCGATCCACACCGCCAGCAGGTAAGCGGCGAGGGTGGACAGCGCAAGCGCCGCGCTCGCGGCGGCGGCCAGCCGGCTGCGGGTCACCAGCGCCGCTATCGTCAGCATGAATCCCACGATGACCTGCAGCAGGAACAGCCAGCCGATGGTGGGGATCTTCCGGTACCCGGTCAGGTAGAGGTCCAGGTGAATACTGGCCGATACGGCCAGCAGCACCGCCCCCGAGATCCGCAGTCTCAGCTGCAGCCTGCTCCCGTGATTTCCGCGCACGACCACCACGTCCCCTCCCGCTGGCCGGCCGTGCGAACGCCGGCGCAACGGATACCCGCCCTCACAACGTCTCCCTCACGCAGTACGGGCTCAGCCTGCCACGGTTCGAAGATCAGGAAGGCCATTCGGCCCTAAAGATCTTGGTATGCGGGTTATTTCCGGCTCGGTGAACGCGCTGCCTGTCCTATCCGTGTTAGTAGCAGGGAAGGCGAGCAGGGAGTCCGCGATGCGCCGGTTCGGCGAGCTCGAAGCCGTGATCATGAACAGGCTCTGGGCCTGGGGCCGGCCTGCGCTGGTCCGGGAGATGGTCGATGACCTGCAAGAGGACCGGCAGATCGCCTACACGACGGTGATGACCGTGATGGACAACCTGTACCGCAAGGGGTGGCTGCGCCGGCACCGGGACGGCCGGGCCTGGCGCTACGAGCCCACCGGCTCCCGGTTCGGGTACACCGCCGCGCTGATGAACGACGCGCTGGCCACCAGCCCGGACCGGCGCACCGCGCTGGCCCATTTCGTGCTGCAGATGAGCCCGCACGACGCCGAACTGCTGCGCCAGGCGCTGGACCAGGCACAGGACGCGCCCGGGGACGGCGGCACCGGGTGACCGTCGCGGCCGCCCTGGCGGCCTACGCCGTGTGCGCGGGCGTGCTCGGTCCCCGGCTGCTCGGCCAGGCCACATGGACCGAACGGGCGCCGCGGCTCGGGATCGTGACCTATCTCGCCGCCGCCTGGTCGGTCGTGGCCGCGTGCGGGCTGGCTGGGCTGACCCTGACGGTGCACGCGACCGCCCTGGGCGGCGGGCTGAGCCGCCTGATCGGCGCCTGCGTGCTGCGGCTGCGCGCCGAGTACGCCACACCGGGCGGCACCGCCGTGGCCTGGTCCGGCCTCGCCCTGGCCGCGGCGGTGGCAGCCTGGACGGCGGTGACCGCAGTCACGCACCTGCGGGCGGTCCGCGGGCAGGCGGCACGGACCGCACAGGCCGTCCGCCTAGTCGGGCGGCCGGAGCCGGAACTGGGGGCGGTGCTGGTCGAGCACCTGCAGCCGACCGTCTACTGCGTGGCGGGCCCGCACCCGACGGTGGTCATGACCACGGGCGCGCTGCAGGCACTGGACCCGGGGCAGGTCGACGCGGTGCTGGCGCACGAGCGGGCGCACCTGGCCTGCCACCACCACCGGTTCCTGCGGCGACGGCAGGCCGGGACGCCAGGCCGCTGGCCACCGCGCTGGTCGTGCTGGCTTCGGCCGGCGCCGGCCCCGTCCCGGAAACCCCGGCGCTGGCCGCGGCTGGCACCGACGCGGTGCACCGGATCCAGCGACTGCTCACCCCGGCCGAACCGCTGGGCCGCGTCCGCCGGCACCTGCTGCGCGCCACGGCTGCCGGGCTCGCGCTGGTCCCGCTGCTGCTCGCGCTGACGCCGGCCGTGGTGGCGCTCGCGCTCGGCCGGGTCCAGCCGGCCTGAGCCAGCGCCGGTGTGACGCAGCGCCGGTGTGACGCAGGTCATGAGGCACGGCTGAACCCGGCCTCATCTACTAACCGTGTTAGTAGATGACCAGCCACGGCAAAAGTAAGGACGAGACCGGTGACCAACAGCCGCACCCACCGCACCCAGGGCAAGCCCCGCGCCCGCGAGCGGATCGCCGCCGAGCGGG
>DAIOWL010000605.1:0-3401 GCA_036758545.1 Streptosporangiaceae bacterium
GCCACCGTCCCGTCAACGGTCGGCCATGATCCGGTCTGCGGTGCGCTGGACGTTCCGGGCTTATTTCCGGTTGGGAACTACGCTGCCGCCTCCAGGTTCTCGCGGCTGCCGTACGCGCACAGTCCCCACAGGGCCACGATGTCCACGGCGCCGACGGTGACCAGTACCGGTTCGCCCGCCATCAGGCTTCTCGGCCCTCCCGGGTGATGGCCTTGTCGGCATTAGCCGGCGATGCCCGGCCGTCGACAGGGCTGGCGGCGGTCCAGTCCGCGCCGGTTTCCTGGCGGAAGGCGGCGACGGCGGATTCGATGGTGGGGTAGAAGTGGCGCGGGTCGATGGTGCGGGTCAGGCCGTAGCGTTCGATCTTGCGCCGCACCGGGTCCTTGAGCTCGGCAAATACCAGGCTCGTGTGCTGGCCATTTAGCGCCTCGTCGAGTTCTTCGAGCATGTCGGAGGCGGTGGTGTCCACGTCGGTGATCGGCTCGGCCGCGACCAGGATCCACCTCGGCGGCGGGTCGGCCCGGGCCATCCGCCTGATCTCGTCGCGGAAGGTCGTGGCGTTGGCGAAGAACAGCGGGCCGTCGAACCGGTAGATCACCAGGCCGGGAAGCTGCCGCGCCTCCGGGTAGCTGTGCACGTCGTGGTAGCCCTCGAGGCCCGTCACCCGGCCGAGTTCGGTGTCATACGGCCACCAGGCCCGCCGGAAGACGTTGAGGATCGACAGCCCCACGGCGATGGCGATCCCGGGCAGCACGCCGAGCAGGACGACGCCGAGAAACGCCGCGATCGACAACAGGCACTCGGCCTTGCGCTGCCGCCATAGCCGCACCGTGCCGGGGATGTCGGCCAGCGACAGCGATGCGGTGATCACCACGGCGGCCAGCGCGGGCTGCGGCAGGTTCCGGAACAAGCCGGGCACGAGCACGATCATCACGATGATCACCACGGCCCCGGTGACGCCGGTGAGCTGGCTCTTGGCACCGGACCGTTCGGCCACCGCCGTCCGCGACCCGCTGGTGCTGACCGGGAAGCCCTGGAACAGGCCCGCGGCCAGGTTCGCCACGCCGATCCCGATCATCTCGCCGTTGCCGTCGATCTCCTGCCCGGTGCGGGCGGCGAACGCGGACGAGGTCGAGATCGTGTCGGCCAGCGACACCAGGGCGATCCCCAGCGCCCCGCCGGCCAGCAGCGCGAGGTCGGACACGTGGACGTCGGGGATGGTGAGCGGCGGGAATCCCTTGGGCAGCACCCCCACCAGGCTGACCCCGTGGTCGGCCAGGCTGAAGACGGTCGTGGCGGCGATCGCGAGCACGACCATGATCAGCACGGCCGGGATCTTCGGCAGCCACCGCTGCAGCACCAGGATCAGCACGATCCCGGCGATCCCGACCGCGGCTGCGGCGGGGACCGCGTCGCCATGGGCCAGGCCCTTGAAGAACCCGGTCAGCTCGCCGATGAAGCCGTCGGCGTCGACCTTGAACCCGAACAGCTTGGGCAGCTGGCCGACCAGGATGGTGAGCGCCAGGCCGTTCATGTAGCCGATCATCGTCGGCTTGGAGATCAGGTCGGCGATGAACCCGAGCTTGGCCACGGCCCCCAGGACCAGGATCGCGCCGACCATGAGCGCGAGCATCGAGGCGAGCGCGATGGCTCGCTTGGGGTCGCCGTTGGCGCCGGCCAGCGGCAGGATCGTCGCGGCGATCATCGGCCCGAGCGAGGAGTCCGGGCCCAGCACCAGGATCCGCGACGGGCCGAACACCGCGTAGGCGAGCAGGCACATGATGGAGGTGTACAGGCCGGTGATCGGCGGCAAGCCCGCCAGCTCGGCGTACGCCATGCCCTGCGGCACCAGCAGCGTGCTGAGCACGATCCCGGCGACGACGTCCTTGGCCAGCCACTCCCGCCGGTAGGACGAAGGGCTCAGCCCGCGCGCCAGTCTGAACATCGGCTCCACATCCGGCAGCTGTGCTGGTCACCTGCGTTTCCCCTAGTCTGCCGCGCAGCCGGCGTCTTCGTAATCGCCCATTCGAGGGTGACCCCGGCCTCGTGGCTCGCCAGATCGCAGGCTGATCCGGCGGAGCTCACCCCTTCAAGGGTGATGCTCCAGGTCAGGGACGGAGCTCAAACTATGAGTGTCACCATCCGCGGGCCGGCTGCTCGCGGATGCCGCACCGATCACCGGAGGATTCATGAGTTCCGAATCGCCCGTCCTGGACACGCTCGCCGCCATGACCGTCGCCTCAGTCGATCACAATTCCCTCTCGCCGCGTGAGTACATGCTCGCCCGGCTGGCCGCCCTGATCGCGATGGACGCGCCGCCCCTCTCCTATGTCGCGAACGCCGCCGCCCTCGAGGAAAGCGGCATCACCGCCGATGAGATCCAGGGGGTCATGATCGCCGTGGCTCCGGTGGTAGGCGCTCCCCGGGTGATGTCGGCCGGCGGGCACATCCTGCGCGCCCTCGGTATCGCCGTCGCGGTGGCCGACGCCGAACTGGCCGCCGAGGCCAGCCAGCCGTAGCAACGAGAGGTGGACCAGATGGCCGTAAAAGCAGCCGCGCCGAAGGCAGCCGCGCCGAGAATCAGGCGAATCAGCCACCCGAGCCTCGATGAGCGCCTGGCCAAGGGCCGGACGTCCCGGGACCGCACGCCGCCGTCCAGCCATGCCGGGTGGAGCCCGGCGGCGGACCGGCCCGACCCGGTCGGGCTGCTCGTGCAGCAGGACCGGACCCGGGAGCAGGACCTGGTGCCGGTCCGGCATGGCCGGATGATGGTCTCGCCGTTTACCTTCTACCGTGGCGCGGCCAAGATCATGGCGGCGGACCTGAAAGGCACGCCGACGGCCGGCCTCGGCGTCCAGCTATGCGGCGACGCCCACCTGTCGAACTTCGGCATGTTCGCCTCGCCGGAACGGCGCCTGGTGTTCGACCTGAACGACTTCGACGAGACCCTGCCGGGGCCGTTCGAGTACGACGTGAAGCGGATGGCGGCGAGCTTCCTGATCGCCGGCCGGAACAACGGGTTCACCAAGGCGGACGCCCGCACCGCGGCCGTGGCCTCGGTGACGGCCTACCGGGAGGCGATGGCCGATTTCGCCCGGATGCACACGATGGACATCTGGTACGCGCACTTCGACGAGGACCGGTTCAGGACGGTTATCCAGGATGCCCTCGCGGCCGAAACCTCGGCCGCCGTGAAGAAGGAGAAGGACAAGAAGGCCAAGGCGGCAAAGAAAGGGCAGAAGGACTCCAGGCAGGCCAAGGAAGCGAAGGAAGCGGCCCGGCGGGCGGAGAAGAACCTCGCGAAGGCGCACACCCGCGACAGCGTGCAGGCCCTGTCCAAGCTCGCCGAGCTGGTCGACGGGCAGTACCGGATCGTCAGCCAGCCGCCGGTCATCGTGCCG
>DAIOWL010000605.1:3501-4842 GCA_036758545.1 Streptosporangiaceae bacterium
CGGGTGGTGCAGGGCCAGCGGATGATGCAGGCCGCCAGCGACATCTTCCTGGGCTGGACCAAGGGGCTGGACGTGAACCGGCATTTCTACTGGCGGCAGCTGCGCGACATGAAGGGCTCGGCCCTGGTTGAGCTGATGGCGCCGGCCACGCTCATGTACTACGCGCAGATGTGCGGGTGGACGCTGGCACGGGCGCACGCCCGGTCTGGCGACCCGGTCGCGATGGCCGCGTACCTGAGCCGCGACGACGCGTTCGACCGGTCGATCACCGACTTCTCCGAGCGCTACGCCGACCAGAACGAGCAGGACTACGAGGAGTTCGTCAAGGCAGTCCGGTCCGGGCGCCTCCAGGCAGTCGAGGGTGTCTGAGCATCCCTGACCATGCTCCCTACCGGGCCGTCAGGGAACTCGGTCATCTGTGGACTGAGCACTGTCGAGGTGCGGTGGATCCTGCCGGGTCAGCTGGATGCCGCGATCGCCGGATGGTTTAGGCGGTTCCCCGCCGAGACGGAATCGCGCGAGGACGCCTACCTCATCCACCCGCTTTCTCGCGGATTGTCGGTAAAGATCCGCGCAGGCCGGGCCCTTGAGGTGAAGTTGTGCCACGGCTGTCCGGGAATCCTCGATGCAGCGGGCCGCGCCTGTGGTCGCCTCGAGTCCTGGCGGAAGTGGTCGTTCCCGTTCGGCAGGCTCGGCCCGTATGGTGCCGGACCGTTCGCCTGGACCGTGGTGCACAAGAGACGGCGTATTAGCCAATTCCGGCTGGCCAGCGGGCGGATCATGGCAGGCATCCCGGGTCGGGCCACGGAGCCGTCGTGCGCGGTGGAGCTTACCGAGGTCAGCTCGGGCGGTGAGACCTGGTGGTCCCTGGGATTTGAGGCGACCGGTCCGGTCGGCTTGCTTCGTAGCACGCTACAGAGCACCGCCGCGCTGGTGTTCGCTCAAGCCTTGCCCGCTGATGTGGAGTTTGGCATGAGTCACTGCCAGTCCTACGCCAATTGGCTATCTCGGCGCCGAGTACCTGAGTGACGGATTCACCCGCGGCCGGGTGAGGAATTCCGGGCGCTCCTAAGCCAGGATCAGAACCGGTCCGGGGGGAAGGACACCACACGAGGAAAGGGGAACACCATGGCTGATCTGATTGTCATCGGATACCCAGATGAGACGACCGCGGTCGAGGCCGCCGACGAGGCGCGCCGCCTGGCTGCTGATCTGATCATCCAGCCGGACGCGATCGCGGTGATCACCCGGGACACCGACGGCACCTACCATTCCCACACCAGTCATCACGCGGTCGGCGGCGGGGCGACGTGGGGCATGTTCTGGGGGTTCCTGTTCGGC
>DAIOWL010000606.1:0-4839 GCA_036758545.1 Streptosporangiaceae bacterium
GCTTCCACAGCACCGCCTCGGCGGCCCGCTCGGCGTGCGGCGCCGCCTTCCACTCTTCCAGCAGCTCGCGCATCCGCTCGCCGCTGCTCTTCCAGTGGGTCGCCTCGGCGGCGATCTGCTCGGCCTCGGCGACGATCCGCTCCTTGGTCTCCCGGGCCGCCACGCGCGCCTGCTCCCGGGCCGCCTTGGCCTCCTCGCGGCGATGGCCGACGTCCTCGGTCAGCCGCTCCAGGCGCCCCCGGAGCCCATCGAGGTCTCCCAGCGCGTTGGCTTCCTCAATGTGCTGGAGCAGTCGCTGGACACTGGCCGAGGCCTGGGCGGGAGCCATGTCGGTGGTTACGATCCGCTGCTCGAGCAGGACGACCTCGGTCTCGAGCGCCTCGTACTTCCGCGCGAAGAAGGCAATTGCCTCCTCAGGACTCCCCGCCTGCCACGAGCCGATCACCCGCTCGCCGTCGGCGGTACGGACATAGACCGTCCCGTCGGCGTCTACCCGGCCCCACGGATGGTAGGCGGTGGTCACGGCGAACCTCCTGCGCTTTCGTGCTCGTATCAGGCTTTCTTGATCGTCACACTGTCAATGATGACCTTCTTCTTGGGAACGCCGCCGCCAGATTGGGCGTACTGACACGAGTATCCACCCTTAGCCACATTCTGGACGATACCGAGCCCGGAGGACACTGTGGCAAACGGTGTATACGCAGGACCGGAAGAGCCGTTGAGGCCCGACGTGCTGTCCTTGTACACGATGAAGAACTGGCTGCCGTTTGTGTTCGGGCCGCCGTTAGCCATCGCCACCGTTCCCGCCGGGTATTTGGCGCCCGTGAGGTTCTCATTGGCGAAAGCGTAACCCGGCGAGCCGGAACCGACCTTGCTGGTCGCGCTGCAGTTCAGCTTGGCGGAGGCGGTCGCGTACGGATCGCCGCACTGCAGCACGTAGATGCCGCTGGTCACCACCCGGTGGCACTGAGTGTTGTTGAAGTACCCCGCCTGCGCCAGGTGGACAAACGAGTTGACGGTGCAGGTGGCCTTGCTATTCAGCAGGTTGAACGTGATCTTGCCCTGGCTGGTGTTGATCGTGGCCTGATAACTGTCCGTGTAATCAGGCGCGGCCGGCGGGAGGCTCACCTTCTTCGCCGCCGGGGTCGCCGACGTGTAGCTGCAGTGATGTGCAGGCTCGGCCACGGCTGTGGCGGTGGGGGTCGCGCTGGCAGAGGCGCTCGGCGACTTGCTCGCCGCGGCGGCCGGCTTCTTGGTCTTCCCGCTGGGGAGGAACACCGCGAGCAGGGAGCCGACCAGGGCCAAGACGAGAACCCCGCTGAGCCCGATTAGCCAGCGTTGGCGCACCTGCCGCTGCCGGACGAGCCGCTGCTCCTGCTGACGGCGATGCCGTTCCCTGGCTATCCTGCGCTGGCGTTCGTTCTTACCCGCCACCGGTCGCGTCCTCCTTGGCCTGTCGCAACGATCGGCTACCGCTGGTATTCACGGGAGGCAGGCCGACGAACCCGATGCATACCTCTGATCGCGACACGCGGGCTCCGGGCTTGCCCCCCGGAATCCCCGCAATATTCGCGATCGTTCGCGAATCGTACCTGCCAGATGCCCGGGCAGGCACCCTTCGTTACCGGTTCGCGGCCATGCGGGTCCCCTCGGTAGCCTGAGACACCGTACCGTGAGAAAGGACGCTTGTGCTTGTCGCAGGGTTCCCGGCCGGCGCGTTCGCGGCCAACTGTTATATAGTCGCGCCCGCGCCCGGTGAGGAATGCGTGATCATCGACCCGGGCCAGGACGCCCAGCCCGGCATCGAGGAGATCCTCGCCGAGCACCGGCTCAGGCCCGCCGCCGTCTTGCTCACGCACGGTCACATCGACCACGTCTGGTCGGTCGCCCCCGTGTGCGGAGCCAAGGGCATACCGGCTTACATCCACCCGGACGATCGCGTATTGCTCAGCGATCCGGCCAAGGGCCTCCCGCTCGGCGCGGGGCAGCAGCTGTTCGGCGGCCTGGAATTCACCGAACCCGATGACGTAAAAGAACTGGCCGACGGGATGACTCTGAGCTTGGTCGGGCTCGAGATCGTCGTGAACCATGCGCCCGGGCATACCGGAGGATCGGTGGCATTCCGGATGCCATTGGATCCGCCGAATAGCGCACAAGGTCAAAGCAAAACCGGCGCAGCGGAAACGCCGGCCCCGGTCGAAACGCCGAGCCCGGTCGAAACGCCGGGCCCGGCCGAAACGCTGGGCGCGGCGGAAGCGCCACGCGCGCCGGCGGGCGACGCCGGCGGCATATTGTTCTCAGGCGACTTGCTGTTCGCCGGATCGATCGGGCGGACCGACCTGCCCGGCGGGGACTACCCGACGATCCTGCGCAGCCTGGCGCGGGTCTGCCTGAACCTGCCGGACGAGACCGTCGTGCTGTCCGGGCACGGGCCGCAGACGACCATCGGCGCCGAACGCCAGACCAATCCGTTCCTGACGGGCCTGACACCGGAGTCGGGACCCCGCCGGGGCCTGTAAGCGAAGATCCTGAGGCATAAACGAGAAGGGCAGGTCTCGATGATCCGCACCCATGAGGCGGGGACGCTGCGCGCTGCGCACGCCGGGGAGCACGTGGTGCTGGCCGGCTGGGTAGCGCGGCGCCGGGACCACGGCGGCGTTGTCTTTATCGACCTCCGGGACGCCAGCGGCGTCGTGCAGGTGGTGTGGCGCGGTGAGGAAGCTGTAGCCCACGATCTCCGGGCCGAGTTCTGCGTGCTGGTAGCCGGGACGGTACGCGCCCGCCCGGCCGGAAACGAGAACCCGGAGCTGCCCACCGGCGAGATCGAGGTCGTCGCGGACGAGGTCGAGGTCCTCAGCGAGGCCGACCCGCTGCCGTTCCCCGTCGAGGGCTCCGCCGACGTCAGCGAGGACGTCCGGCTCAAGTACCGGTACCTGGACATCAGGCGCGAGGACACCGCGCGCTCCCTGCGCGTCCGGTCGCAGGCGTCCTACCTGCTCTCCGACGTGATGCGCGGGCACAGGTTCGTGAACGTGGAGACGCCCTACCTGACCCGGTCGACCCCGGAGGGCGCCCGCGACTTCCTGGTCCCGGTCCGGCTGCGGCCCGGCAACTGGTACGCGCTGCCGCAGTCGCCGCAGCTGTTCAAGCAGCTGCTCATGGTCGGCGGCCTGGAGCGGTACTACCAGCTGGCCCGGTGCTTCCGGGACGAGGACTTCCGCAAGGACCGGCAGCCCGAGTTCACCCAGATCGACATCGAGATGTCGTTCGTGACCCGCGACGACGTCATCGCCGTGGCCGAGGACATCGTGACCCGGCTGTGGTCCGAGCTGGCCGGCTACCAGGTGCCCACTCCGCTGCCCAGGATGACCTACGCCGAGGCGATGGCACGGTACGGCTCGGACAAGCCCGACCTGCGCTTCGGTGTCGAGCTCACTGACCTGACCGAGTACTTCGCCGGGACGGACTTCCGGGTGTTCCAGGCGCAGTACGTGGGCGCCGTGGTGATGCCGGGCGGCGCCTCCCAGTCGCGGCGCGAGCTCGATGCCTGGCAGGAGTGGGCGCGCTCCCGCGGCGCCCGCGGGCTGGCCTACGCGCTGATCGGCGAGTCCGCTGAGATCACCGGGCCGGTGGCCAGGAACCTGTCGGAGGCCGAACGGTCCGGCCTGGCCGCGGCGACGGGCGCCAGCCCGGGTGACTGCGTGTTCTTCGCGGCCGGCCCCGCGTCGGCCGCCCGCGAGCTGCTCGGCGCGGCCCGGCTGGAGATCGGCCAGCGCTGCGGCCTGATCGACGAGTCGGCCTGGTCGTTCCTGTGGGTGGTAGACGCACCGATGTTCGAGGAGAACGGCGAAGGTGGCTGGACGTCGGTACACCACCCGTTCACCGCGCCACTGCCCGAATGGGTCGATAAGTTCACCGCCGAGCCCGGCGGAGCGCTGGCCGACGCGTACGACATCGTCTGCAACGGCTACGAGATCGGCGGCGGCTCGATCCGTATCCACAAGTCCGCCATGCAGCAGGCGGTGTTCGACGTGATCGGCCTGTCCGCCGAAGAGGCCCGCTCCCAGTTCGGCTTCCTGCTCGACGCGTTCAAGTACGGCCCGCCGCCGCACGGCGGCATCGCCTTCGGCTGGGACCGGGTAATCATGCTGCTCGCCGGCGCGGCCAGCATCCGCGACGTGATCGCCTTCCCCAAGGCGGCCTCCGGCCTCGACCCCCTCACCGGCGCCCCCACCCCCATCACCCCCGCCCAGCGCCGCGAAGCCGGCATCGACGCCACCCCCACACCCCCCACCCCCGCCTCCGCCACCCCACCAGCCCCAACAACCCCCACGCCATGACGCTCGTTTTCATGATCATGGGCAGTTCCGACCAGGTAGCGACCGAAACTGCCCATGATCATGGAGTGGGCCCGGCGACGGAGCATCCCGGGCGGGAGCAGGGGTGGGGGGTGCCTGGCCAGCCGCGTAGGCGCAATACTGCGGCAACGGCGGCTGCGGTCTCGCACCGACGACTGCCCAGGTCGGCTACGCCGAACCGCAGCGTGACGATGCCCAGGGCTGCGTTAGCGTTATCTCGACGCTTATCACGCCACTGCTCGTCGGCGGGATGCGCCGCGGTCCCATCGAGTTCCGAGCAGACCCCGTACTCCTCGTAAAGGTTGTCGAGGTACCTGTTGCCGGTGCGCTGCCTGATCCTGGCCTGTCGGCGAGCGGCAGGCAGCCCGTGGGGACGTTCCACCCGGCGGACGTAGCGGTATTCCAGCAGGGAAAGGACACCATCCCCTGCTCATCCGGGTGCGCATCGCACGCGGGTTGATGCCGACCCCGGCGCCCTGGC
>DAIOWL010000607.1:0-4837 GCA_036758545.1 Streptosporangiaceae bacterium
GAATCGCAGATCATCTGCCGGGTCGGGTTCGGCCCGACCGGGCACGGCGGCTTCGGGCTGACGGTCGCGCCGGACCTGCATACGCCGTTTCTTACGCGGGAGCAGGGCGCGGATCTAGTGGCCGGGCCGTCGGCCGGTCGCGGTGAACCAGCGTGACCGCGGCCCCGTTGTCTCCACCAGGGATGGGGCAGAGGGCAAGGGAGACGGAGGCGCAGTGCGTACCATGCAGTCGGCAGACAAAGGCGTGCCGCCGACGATTCGGCTCGCGGACAAGGGCGCGCTGCCGACGATCCGGCTCGCGACGATCCTGGGGATGCTCGCCACAGCCGCGCTGCTCGGCGTCGTGTCCGCCACGGCTGGTCTCGGCATCGCCGGCTGGATCGCCGGGCTGGCCACCGGTTCGGCGGGGACCGCGCTGCTTGTCACCGCCCGCATGCGCAGCGACCAGCCGGCGCTACTCCCGGCGGACTGGGTCACCCTGACCCGGACGCTGCTGATCGCCGGGGTCGCGGGCCTAGTTGCCGACTCGTTCGCCCGGCCGGTGTCGACCACAGCGCTGGTCACCCTGTCCAGCATCGCGCTGGCCCTTGACGCGGTGGACGGGCTGGTGGCGCGCCGGACCGGCACCGCCACCCCGCTGGGCGCCCGCATCGACGGCGAGGCCGACGCCTTCCTCATCCTGCTGCTCAGCATCGCCGTGTCCCAGGACTATGGCAGCTGGGTGCTGCTCATCGGCGCCGCCCGCTACGCGCTGCTGCTAGCGGGCTGGCTGATCCCGTGGCTGGCCGCGCCGCTGCCACCCCGGTACTGGGGAAAGGTCGTAGCCGCGGTCCAGGGCATCGTGCTGACCGTCGCCGCATCCGGGCTGCTCGACCGCCGCACCGGAATGATCGCGGTCGCCGTCGCATTGCTGCTGCTGGCCGAGTCGTTCGGCCGCAACGTGATCTGGCTGTACCGCACCGGCGCCGGCCCACGCACCCGCCGGGTTCTGCGGCTGGCCATCACCGTGCTTTCGGTCGTGCTCGTGTGGGGTGTTCTCGTCGCGCCCGACCGTGCCGTCCAGCTCACCCCAGCCGCCTTTGTCCGCATCCCCGTGGAGGGGCTGGTCCTGGTTGCTATCGCGCTAGTGTTGTCGGCCTGGCCGCGACGGATAGTAGCCGCGGTCGCTGGAATCCTGTTCGCCCTGCTCACTCTCGTCAAGATCCTCAACATAGGGTTCGACGACGAGATCGGGCGGACGTTCAACCCGGTGCTCGACTGGGGCGAAATCGGCCCGGCCGTCGGCGTGGTACGCGACGCGATAGGCGCCACGCTCACGAACATCGCGCTCGTCGCGCTCTGGCTCGGTCTCATCCTGGCCGTCGGCGCGATCACCGCATCAGCGATTCACATCACCACCGTGGCCGCCCGGCATCGCCGCGCCGCGGTCCGCGCACTCGCCGCCCTCACAGCGGTCTGGGCGCTGTGCGCGGGCCTGTCACTGCAACTCGTCCGGGGAGCCCCGGTCGCCTCGACCAGCGCCGCCGGGCTGGTCGTCGCGCAGGTGCGCGGCGCCCAGATAGCGCTCCGCGACCAGCGCCGTTTCGAGCAGGACTTCCGCGGCCCCGACCCTGAAGCCAGCGTCCCCGCCGCGGACTTGCTCACCGGATTGCGCGGCAAGGATGTCATCATCGCCTTCGTCGAAAGCTACGGGCAGGTCGCCGTCCAGGGCACCAGCTTCTCCGCCGGCGTCGACGCCGTCCTGCGTCAGAGCACCGCCTCACTGGCCCGCGCCGGCTGGTCCACGCAGAGCGCCTGGCTCACCGCCCCGGGCTTCGGCGGGATCAGCCAACTCGCCCACTCCACCCTGCAGTCGGGGCTGTGGGTCAACACCACACAGCGGTATGCCGGGCTTGTCGCCAGCAGCCGGTTCACCCTCAGCGACGCCTTCAACAAGGCCGGCTGGCGCACCGTCAGCGACAGCCCCTCTGACGACTACTACTGGCCGCCCGGCACGTCCTTTTACCACTTCGACAAGATCTACGACCGGCGCGACGTCGGCTACCACGGCCCGACCTTCAGCTACGCCTCGATGCCCGACCAGTACACCCTGGCCGCGTTCCAGCGGCTGGAACTCACCCCCGGCCACAAGCCCGTGATGGCCGAGATCGATCTGGTCTCCTCGCACACGCCCTACGCCCCGCTGCCGGTCATGGTGCCCTGGAACAAGGTCGGCGACGGCTCGATATTCGACCCGATGCCCGCGCGCGGCGAAAGCCCGCTCTCCATCGTGGGCAACGCCAGCAAGGAGCGCCAGGCCTTCGGCACGTCGATGCAGTACACGCTGCAGGTTCTCACCTCATGGGTCACCGAGCTCAACGACCCGAACCTCGTGCTCATCATGCTCGGTGACGAGCAGCCCGCTAGCCCTATCAGCCCTCCCGGGGCCAACCACGACGTGGTGATCTCGATCGTCACCCACGACCCTTCCGTGTCCAGGCAGATGTCCCCCTGGCACTGGCAGAACGGGCTGCTGCCTGATCCCGGCGCTCCGCTCGAGCCCATGGACGCCTTCCGCAATCAGTTCCTCAACACCTTCAGCACGGCCCCGGCCCAGACGGCAACGGCCCGGACCTCAGGTCGCTAGTCAGGCCCCGGGGAGGAGAACGTTGTCGTCCGCCAGCACTATCTGGCCTCCTACGCCGGCGACGGTCGCGATTATGGCGTCTTTTTGACACGATGGCGTGACCGTCCAGGTCAGGGAACGGCGCGATACCAGGAGGGTGTGCACTGTCGTTGACCCCGGGGGCGCTCAGGGGTAAAATTAACGGTTCTGCCTCCTCTCAGAATTGAGTCGCATGCAGAGCCGGACGACTGTGATGCTCGGCGATCGAAGACTTTGCGCTCCTGACGATTCTCCGAATCCGCTAGGTGAGATGACGGGAGCGGCAGGGGACATGCTGGTTCTGCGCGACGCGCGCGATTCGCCGGCTTGTTACGCGTTCGAACGGGCGGTCGCCATAGCGGCCTGACGTGCCGGGACAGAACCGACTCTCTCCGGGTGGAGGTAATGTATGGAAGCCCAGGACGATTCTCTGCGGATTGCGCCGAACGCTCTCGCCGCGTTTCGTCATGTTTGCGCGTTCTTCAACAGCGTCGACGAGCAGCACCGCGTGCTGCACTCGTTCATCAAGGACGGCTTCGACCAAGGCGATAAGGCTTTCCACCTCGTCGACCCGGAGCGACAAGAAGATCATCTCACGCGGCTCGCTGGCGCAGGCATCGACGTGGAAGAGGCCATCGACTCCGGCCAACTCGAGGTACACCCGTGGCAAGGAGGCCCGCTTCGCGGAGATCGGTTCGACCAGGACACGTGGCTTGCGTCGTTCGAGCAAGTGCTCCAGTCCGGGCCCGCAGCAGGGTATGCCCAGACGAGATTCCTGGCTCAGATGGAATGGGCACTGGTCGACTTGCCGGGGGTCGATGACCTCATCGAGTTCGAGACGCGGGTCAACTACGTCGTTCCGAAGTACGACGACACGGTGATCTGCGCCTACGATCTGTCGAAGTTCGGAGCGAGCACGGTGATGTACGCACTGCGGACGCACCCAGTTGTGATCATCGGCGGGCTGATGCAGGAAAATCCGTTCTACGTGGATCCTGACCAGTTTCTGGTCGAGATACGGCGGCAGCGGCGGCCCCACGCAGGCATCGGCATGGCGTAATAGGTGCGCGTTGATACCGACGGACGCCGAGGTCCTCCACCTCAGAGCGGTGCTGAGGGATCTCGTGGCGCTTTCGGGCATCCCGGCCGTATGGATCGGGAGGGATCCGCCGGCTGTGGCTACCGGGCTTGCCGATGCGCTGGTCGAATTGCTGCAGCTCGACTTTGCGTTCGTGCGTCTGAGCGACCTCGGCGGCGCTGGAGCAGTCCAGGTCACGCGGGGGAGCGCGTGGAAAGGGTTTCCGGAATGGCTGGACCGCCACCTCGCCACGAGCGTTCAGTTCCAGGGTAAGGAGATCATTCCCGAGGCCGGTTGCGGCTCGGAGCCGTGCCGCGGCGTTGCGATCCCAATCGGTTTCAATGGCGAGGGGGGCATGGTCGCTGCCGCATGCGCACGCAGCGATTTTCCCACCGCGGTCGACCATCTGCTGCTATCGCTTACGGCGAATCACGCCGCGGCGGCATTTCAGAACGCACGCCTGATCCACGAGCGCAGAAGGGCAGAAGAACAGCTTCGCGAAGCCAGAGACGAGCTCGAGGCGAAGGTGGCCGAGCGGACAGCCGAACTGCGGCGAAGCGAGGCCTACGCGGCGGAGGCGCAGAGGCTTACCCACACGGGGAGTTTCGCGGTGGACGTCTCCACCGATGAGCAGACCCATTCGTCCGATGAACTTTCTCGCCTGTTCGGCTTCGATCCCGAACATGGAATCCCGTCACTCGAAGAGTTCTTCCAGCGCATCCATCCAGATGATCGTGCCAGGTGCACCGAAGCGTTCGAGAGAGGAGTTCGTGAAGGGACGAGCTTCGAGGTGGAGTACCGAGTCGTTCTTCCGCAGAGCCCGGTGAAACACGTCCGTGCAATCGCTCACCCGGTCTTCGGTGCTGCGGGCGAGGTCGACGAGTTCGTCGGCACCGTCGTGGATGTGACCGACCGGAAGCATGCCGAGGAGGAACGCCGCGCGCAGCTGTGGTTTTTCGAAAGTATGGATGGCATTAACCGCACGATCCAGCGCGCTAGCGACCTCGAGCAGATGCTGGGCGCCGTTCTCGATGTCGTGGTGGCGATCTTCAATTGCGACCGGGCGTGGCTGATTTATCCCTGTGATCCGGAGGTTGCCTCGCATCGCGTGCGGA
>DAIOWL010000608.1:0-4824 GCA_036758545.1 Streptosporangiaceae bacterium
CCAGGCCTCGCTGAGTGCCTTCTCCACCATCTGGAATTTCCTGGCCCTGATGGCGCTGTTGTTCTGGCTTCTGTTCTACGCTCTGTAGTACAGGTCTGGGCCGCTGCGAGCCATAGGACGAGCCAAAGAGAGGGAAGGGATCCGGAGTGCACAGTGTGATCGCTGACCCGGCGAGCACTAGCGCGTGGAGTTTCGGCGGCTCGATACTCACCTTCGTGTTCCCGATGCTCCTGTTCATCATCGTGGCCTGTGCGCTCTATATTGCGTACACCAAGCCCGAACTGGTCCCCGGCCACCGCAATCCCGCCGCCCAGCGCCCCGTGTCCTACACGGCGGTCCCGGGGGAACCGCCCGCTGACAACAAGCCGACTGCCGGCACCGACGAGCAGGCGAAGCCCGAGGGCGGCGAGTGACCTCTCCAGCAGCGGTCTCCGCGGGTACGCCGGGGACACTAGGAAACCGTCCAGGCGGCCGCCGCCCGGCTGGCGTCGTGGTCCGCGCCCTGATCGCGCTGACCAAGCCGCGCATCATCGAGCTGCTCCTGGTCACCACGGTGCCGACCATGCTGCTCGCCCAGCGCGGCGTGCCGTCCATCCGGCTCGTCCTGGTCACGCTGGTCGGCGGCACGCTGGCCGCGGGCAGCGCGAACACGATCAACTGCTACATCGACCGCGACATCGACGCGGTGATGAAGCGGACCTCGCGGCGCCCGCTGGTGGTCAACGGCCACGGCACGATCAAGCCGTGGGAGGCACTGGTCTGGGGCATCGCGCTCGGCGCCGGCGCCACGCTGCTGCTCGGCCTGATGGCCAACTGGCTGTCGGCGGCGCTGGCCGACGCGGCCATCTTGTTCTACATCTTCGTGTACACGCTGCTGCTCAAGCGGCGCAGCCCGGCCAACATCGTGATCGGCGGCGCCGCGGGCTGCTTCCCCGTGCTGGTCGGCTGGGCCGCGGTGACCGGCACGGTGAGCCTGCCCGCCATCGTGCTCTTCGCGGTCATCTTCCTGTGGACGCCGCCGCACTTCTGGGCGCTGGCCATGAAATTCCGCAAGGATTACGCCGCGGCGAACGTGCCGATGCTCCCGGTGGTGGCGTCGCCCGCCGCGGTCACGCGGAAGATCCTCTGGTACTCCTACGCCATGGTGGCGGCCACGCTGGCGCTGGTCCCGTACGCGGGCTGGATCTACGGCGTGCTGGCCGCCGCGCTCGGCGCCTGGTTCGTGGCCGAGGCGCACCAGCTGAACACCCGAGTCGCCGCCGCCGACGCGGTCGGCCAGGAAGGCTCCTCCGCGGTCAAGACCGCACCGATGCGCCTGTTCCACCTGTCGATCGCGTACCTGACCCTGCTGTTCGCGGCGGTCGCGGTCACCGCCCTCCTCCCCTGGGGACGCTGGTAGTCCCGGATCCCGGCCGTTTCGCGACGCGTTGTCCGCCTTGAACCAGGATGCCCGTTATCCCGTCTTAGCTGTGTCAGGATATTTGCCGTGGCTGCGGGGGTAACCCCGCGTGTAACAGTTCCTTCATGTTGAGCCGGTAGACCATCAGCGGGGACTACGCAGTCACGTCGAGGAGGTAGCCGAGTGCAACGACCGGAACCCCGTCGCACTGGCCGGCGCGATGCCTCCGCGTACGGACCCAACCCGCCCGAGCCCGACCCATACGAGTCCTACTGGTACGAGCCGCCTCCCGACCCGTATGGCACCGCCCCATTGCCAGAACAAGGCAGCAACGGGCCGGTCAGCGCCGGACCGGACCCGAACGGCGGCCGGCTCGAGCGCCAGCGCGGCCGCGGCCGGATCCGGAGGTTCTTCCGGCTGCGCACGGTCCGGGTCATCCTCGTCCTGATCGCGGTGGTCCTCTGCTGGGTCGGCTTCTCCGTCGGGCAGGCCCTGGCCGCGCCCGGCGGCGGATCGACAGCCGCCAAGCTGGCCGAATGGGCCCGGGATCACTACCTGGGCCCGGTGGTGACGTTCGGCGAGTGGGTCTCGTACAACCCGCCCAAAACGGGCGGCAAGCCGGGCTTCTCGCTGGCCGCCCCGTCCGGCGAGGCACCCGCCAAGACCTACAGGCACACGCACGGCTTCGTGCCGAACATCCCGCCCAAGCTCGCCTCCCCGGCCGGCCATGCGCTGGCGGGCGAGGGCGCCTGGCGGGTGCTGGAGACGGTCAAGGGCTCCCCGGCCATCTTCGGCACGTTCCTGCGGCCGAGCGCGGTGTACAGCTCCTACGTGGCGGGCCTCGTCTCGATGGACCAGCGGCTGGTCAAGTTCCGGTTGCGGCCGGGCGCCGAAGACCCGGGCCCGGGTCACTGGAAGGCCTCGACGTGGATCCCGCCGGGCACCCGCAAGGGCCTGCTGGCCACCTTCAACGGCGGGTTCAAGCTGGACTCGGCGGGCGGCGGCTTCTACCTCAACGGTGCGCACAAGGGTGCCCTGGTGCGCGGGGCGGCGTCGGTGGTCTATTACCGCGACGGCACCATCAAGATCGGTTCCTGGGGCCACGAGCTGCGGATGACCCCGGACGTGGCCGGTGTCAGGCAGAACCTCAAGCTCCTGGTCGACCACGGGAAGGTCCCGGCCACAGTGGATCAGAACGTGAACACCACCTGGGGCGCAACCCTCGGCGGCGGCTACTACGTGTGGCGTTCCGGGCTCGGCATCACCCGGGACGGCCGGGTCATCTTCGTCTACGGCCCGGCGCTGAACGTCAGGGAGCTCGCGTCGCTGCTCCGCCGGGCGGGCGCGGTGGAGGCCCTGCAGCTGGACATCAACCCGGAGTGGATGTCCTACGACTACTACAAGGCGGCCGGGCACCCGGGGAACCCCACCCCGCACGCCCTGCTGCCCACCCAGCAGGGCAGCGTCTATCGCTACTACCAGGTCTACAGCCGCGACTTCACGGCGGTTTACTCACGGTGACCGCCGAATCGAGCGCCACCGAGGCGGCCCTGTCCGCGCCTGCCCGCGGCGCCCGCTGGGCGGTGGCGGTGGTGCGCACCGCGCGGCCCCGGCAGTGGCCGAAGAACCTGCTGGTTTTCGCCGCGCCGCTGGCCGGCGCGTCGCTCGGCCGGCGCGACGGGCTCCTCTACGCCCTGGTGGCCGCGGCGGCCTTCGGTTTCGCCTCGGTCGCGGTGTACTTCGTTAACGACGTGGCCGACGCCGAGCATGATCGCCTGCATCCGCGCAAGCGGCACCGGCCGGTGGCCTCCGGCGAGCTGCCCAAGCGGGACGCGGTCGTGCTCGGCGCGCTCTGCGCCCTGGCCGGGCTGGCCGCGGGCCTGCTCATCGCGGAGCCGCTGCTCACCGCGACGGTGGCCGCCTACCTATGCCTGTCCTTCCTGTACTCGTGGAAGCTCAAACAGGTCCCGGTGCTCGAGCTGCTGGTCGTGGCGTCCGGCTTCCTGCTCCGCGTGCTGGGCGGCGCCGCCGCCACGCATGTGCCGCCGTCCGGCTGGTTCCTGGCGGTGTGCAGCCTGGGTGCGCTCGGCGTGGTCCTGGCCAAGCGCTACACCGAGCTGACCAACCTCGGCGCCGAGGCGATCGAGCACCGGCCGGTGATGCGCTGGTACCGGCCCGCGGCGCTGCGGCTGAGCCAGCTCGCGGTCGGCGCCGGCATGATCGCGGCGTACCTGGGCTGGGCGGCCTCGGAGCACGCGGAGGCCAGGGCCTGGCACCTGGCCAGTGCGCTGCCGCTGGTCGCGGCGCTGGCCAGGTTCGCATTTCTCACCGGCCGCCGCACGTCCGCGCCGGTGGAGGACCTGCTGACCAGGGACGGCCCGATGCTGGCCTGCGAGGCGGGCTGGCTCGCCCTGTTCGTGGCCGGCCTGTGAACGGAACGGTTGGACGCATGGAAATTTTCCCGAACGGGCCGGGTTCCTCGCCCCGGATCCTCCTTCTCGGCGGCACTAGCGAGATCGGCCTGGCCATCCTCAGCGCGCTCGACGCGCCCGCGCAGACCCAGGTCGTCCTGGCCGGCCGGGACGAGCAGCGGCTGGCCGCGGCGGGCAAGCAGCTGCCCTACCAGGTGCGCACGCATCGCTACGACGCCACCGAGACGGACGGCCACCAGGCGTTCGCGGACGCGATCTTCGCCGAGGGCCCGCTGGACATGGTCATCTCGGCGGCCGGCGTCCTGATCCCGCAGCCGGAGGTCGAGCGCGACGTCCGGCGCGCCGCCGAGATGGTCGAGACCAACTACACCGGGCACGTCACCAGCCTGCTGGCCATCGTCGGCCATATGCGCGCCCGCGGCCGCGGCACCATCGTGGTACTGTCCTCGGTCGCGGCGGTCCGCCCGCGCAAGGCCAACTTCGTCTACGGGTCGGCCAAGGCCGGGCTCGATTCCTTTGCCCGCGGGCTGGCGGACTCGCTGCACGGCACCGGGGTCCGGGTGGTGCTGGTCCGGCCCGGGTTCGTCACCGGCCGGATGACGGCGGGCATGAGTCCGGCGCCGCTGTCCAGCACGCCAGAGCAGGTGGGTGCGGCCACCGCGGCCGCGCTGCGGGCCGGCAAGACGTCCGTCTGGATCCCGGCGTCGCTGCGCGGCCTGGCCGTGGGCCTCCGCCTGATCCCGCGCCCGGCCTGGCGGCGGGTCTCCCGCTGATCCAGAGGTAGATTCTGAAGCTGTGAGGGTGCTGGTCGCGGAGGACGACGAAGGCCTGGGCGAGGTCCTGGCCCGCGGGCTGCGGGAGCAGGGCTACGTAGTGGACCTGGTGCCCGACGGCGAGGTGGCAGCCGTGTACCTGCGCTTCTACCAGTACGAGGTGGCCGTGCTGGACTGGCGGATGCCCCGGCTGTCAGGGTTCGACCTGGTGCAGCGGCTG
>DAIOWL010000609.1:0-4821 GCA_036758545.1 Streptosporangiaceae bacterium
TGGAGATCCGGGTGGACGGCGAGCCGCTCACCGTGACGATGCGCACCCCAGGGGACGATATCGACCTGGCGGCCGGGTTCCTGTTCACCGAGGGACTGCTCCGCCGGCTGGACGCGGTGCACGAGATCAGGATGTGCGACGACAACGTCGCGGCGGTGACGTTCGAGCCGGGGCAGGAATCGGTGGCCGACCGGGTGGCGGCGAACCGTAACTTCATCACCACGAGTGCCTGCGGGGTGTGCGGCAAGGACAGCATCGAGGCGATCCGGGTCCGTTCAGCCTTTGACGTGGCCGCCGATCCGGTCCGGGTCTCCCCCGGCATGCTGGCCGGGCTGCCGGACCGGCTCAGGCAGGCCCAGCGGGTATTCAGCCGGACCGGAGGGCTGCACGCGGCCGGCTTGTTCGGCCCCGACGGCACGCTGCTCGTGCTGCGCGAGGACGTGGGCAGGCACAACGCGGTGGACAAGGTGGCCGGCTGGGCGCTGCGCAACGGCCGGCTGCCGCTGACCGGTCACGTGCTGCTGGTCAGCGGCCGCGCCTCGTTCGAGCTCGCGCAGAAGGCGATCATGATCGGGGTGCCGGTGCTCGCGGCCGTGTCCGCGCCGTCCTCGCTGGCGGCGTCGCTGGCCGAGGAGAGCGGCCTCACGCTGGTCGGGTTCCTGCGCGGCACCACGATGAACGTCTACGCCGGCGCCGAGCGGATCGTCACCGCGGACGCCCCTGTCGCGGCGCCCTAGCCCTCGGTTTCGCGGTCGGCGGGCAGCTCGTAGAGGTCGGCGCCGGCCGGCGAGGTCGTACGGGTGACCTGGCTGCGGACCAGGAGCACCTCGAGGTGGGCGGCCGTCTCGTTGACCGCCTGGACCTGGGCGAACAGGTCGAGGTCGTCGAACAGGCGCTGCCGCCGTGTCCACTTGATCGCCTTGGCCACCTCGAACGGGGTGGCGTGTCCCGCTCGCACCGCGTCGAGCGTCTCGGCCAGCCGGTCGTCGTGGTGGGCGAGCAGCTCGTTGACCCGCTCGTGGGTGCTGCCGGTGACCGGGCCGTGGGCAGGCAGCAGCCGGGCGTCGGGCAGCTCGAGCGTGCGGGCTAGCGAACTGAGGTAGTCGCGCAGCGCCATCCGGTTGCCCGCGGGCTCGAAGCCGATCGAGGGCGTGATGTGCGGGAGCACGTGGTCGCCCGCGAACATGATCTCGGACGCGGCGTCGTGATAGACGAGATGGCCGAGGGTGTGGCCGGGGGTGTGCACCGCCCGCAGCGTCCGCGTACGCAGGTTCAGGTCGGTACCGTCGGCCACCCAGCGGTCGGGGTCCTCCCAGTCGGCGAACATGGGCCCGTGCCGCTCCAGCGTGGACAGGCGGCCGATCAGCTCCGCCGCTCCCAGCCTGCGCAGGCTCTCCGCCCCGAAGACGCGGTGGCTGCTGATGCCGTTGATCATCTCGCGGGTCGCCAGCATGTTGGCGCGCTCGTCCTCGCCGAGCGAGATCAGCGTGCGGAACTCGCGCCGCAGCTCGACCGCGAGGGAGTAGTGGTCGATGTGGATGTGGGTCACGAGGAAGTTGCGGACGTCGCCGAGCCCGTAGCCGAGCTCTCGCAGTGCCTCGGTGAGCCGTTCCCTGGCCGCGACCATCGCTATCCCCGCGTCGATCAGATCGACGCCTCCGGGGTCGGTGATCGCGTAGACGTTGACGGCCTTCAGCCCGTCCAGCGGCAACGGCAGCGGGATCCGGTGGATGCCACCGCCGAGGTCCTCGACCGCAGGCTCGATCCAGGCGTAGCGGTCTGCCGCTGCATGGCTCATCGTGTCGCTGATCCTTCCCTCCGGACCCAAGACCCCGCGAGCCCTGAGCTACTGCCAGTCCACGATACCGGAGGGTCCCGCCGGTTACCCGCCAGGCCTGGCGACCGTCCAGATAGTGGGCCCGGCCGGGAACTGGTCGTCGGCCTGGGTCAGCGTCAGCAGCGCTCGCTCTATGGCTAGTTCGAAGATGGCGTCCTCGTCGAAGCTGGGCCATACGTTTCCGTCACGTTCGGTCAGGACCTGGGCCCGGACCGCCTGTCGCAGCGCCGCGTCGGTGACCGGTCTCGCCCGGCCGGCCACGGCGAATCCGTCGTCCTGGCGGGGCGGCGGACAGGTGTCGCTGTGCAGCGCATAGCGGCCGTCCCGGTGCAGGTCCTGCCGCTTGGGCCCGGCCACGATGAGCAGGTGCAGGCCCGCGTCGCTGATGACCGGGCAGACCGGGTGCACCCGCGGGGCGCCGTCGGGCCTGACCGTGGCCAGGAACGCCAGTCCGATGCCGAAGTGGTAGAACTGCCTGCGCCCGGCGTCGGCCAGGGCGGGCTGCTGCCTCTGGAAGTCGGTCCACGTGATCATCTGGCGGACGCTACGCCGGTATCGCTGACATCTTGTGTCAGCGATACCGGCGTAACCTTGCGCTCGTGCGTGCCGACCGGCTGCTCTCGCTGGCCCTGCTGCTCCAGGCGCGGGGCACGGCGACCGCGCGGGCGCTCGCCGGTGAACTCGGGGTCAGCGTCCGGACCGTGTACCGGGACCTGGCGGCACTGGGCGCGGCGGGCGTCCCGGTCGTCACCGAGGCGGGACCGGGCGGCGGCTGCCGGCTGATGGAGGGCTACCGGTTCCCGCTGCGCGGCCTGCGGCCGGACGAGGCCGAGGCGCTGCTCATCCTGGGCGTGCCCGCCGTCCTGCGCGAGCTCGGGCTGGCGGGCGCGCTGACCGCCGCGCACCGGCAGATCCGGGTTACCGCCGGGGTCGGCTCGGGCGCGCTGGTGCATCTCGACATGCCACGGTGGTTCGGCGGCCAGGAGGAGGTGCCCTGCCTGCGGGACCTGGCCCAGGCGCTGCGGCTGGGCCGGAAGCTGGCCATCAGGTACCCGCCGCCGGACCGCGAGCCGCGCGTTGTCGGGCCGCTCGGCCTGGTGAACAAGGCGGGAACCTGGTACCTGGTAGCCGATTGCGTGGCTCATTCTGGCGCGGGTGCCGGAGCCGGGGCCGGGGCCGCCGGAGCCGGGGCCGGAGCCGGAGCCGGGGACATCCGGGTGTTCCGGGCCGGGCGGGTGTCCGCGGCCCGGGTCCTGGCCGAGCCCGCCGAGCGGCCGGCCGGCTTCGAACTGGCCGCGTTCTGGGCTCGCTGGTCGGCGGAGTTCGAGGCGAGCAGGCCCCGGCTCGAGGTCAGGCTGGCCGCGTCGCCGGATGCGCTGGCCGCCTTTGGCGAGGTCTTCGGCGCGGCCGCCGCGCCCGCGCTGGCGGCGGCGGAACCACCGGGCCAGGACGGCTGGCGGGTGCTGACGCTGTCGTTCGAGCACGAGCGGGCGGCCGTGCACCGGCTGGCCGGATTCGGTGATCAGGTCGAGATCCTGGACCCGCCCTCGGTCCGGGCCGAGCTGCTGGCCATCGCGCGCGAGATCCTCGGCCGCTACCAGTCCGGCGGCTGACGCGCACTTTGGTGCCCGGGGGCACCGCCCGAGGTTTCCACCTGCTGGGCACCTTCGGGTGACGCCTGAGACCGCCGCGGCTTCCTAACGTGCAGGTAAGCGATATCGGAGGAAGCTGTCATGTCCGGAACAAGATCCATTGCGGCGCGGGCGCAGGCCGGCCCGGCCGACCGCGGCCACCAGCACTCGCTGAGCCTGGCCTTGCTGGTCATCGCCACCGCGCAGCTGATGGTGGTGCTGGACTCCACCATCGTCAACGTGGCGCTCCCGCCCATTCAGGCGGCGCTCGGCTTCTCCGGCTCGGGCCTGGAGTGGGTTGTCAACGCGTACGCCCTGACCTTCGGCGGGCTGCTGCTACTCGGCGGCCGCGCCGGGGACATCCTCGGCCGCCGCCGGGTGTTCATCGCCGGCGTCGCCGTGTTCTCGCTCGCCTCGCTGCTCGGCGGGCTGGCCACCACCCAGGAGTGGCTCCTGGCGGCGCGGGCGCTGCAGGGCATCGGGGCCGCGGTAGTGGCGCCGACCGCGCTGTCCCTGGTGACGACCACGTTTCCGGAGGGCGCGCGGCGCAACCGGGCCATGGGCGTGTACGCCGCGATGAGCATCGGCGGCGCCGCCATGGGCTTGCTGGCCGGCGGCCTGCTCACCACCTACGCCTCGTGGCGCTGGGTGCTCTTCGTGAACGTGCCGATCGGCGTCGCCGTCGCGCTGCTGGCGCCGCGGGCCCTGCCCGAGGCGCCGGGCCGACCCGGCCGGTTCGACGTGTCCGGCGCGATCACCGTAACGTTCGGCCTGGCCTGCCTGGTCTACGGCCTGTCCAGCGCGGCGATGACCACGGACGGCGTCTCGCACTGGGGTGACGCCAAGGTGGTGGCCTCGCTCACGGCCGCGGTCATCCTGCTCGGGGCGTTCGCGGTCATCGAGGCGCGCAGCAGGCTGGCGCTGGTGCCGCTGCGGATCTTCCGCAACCTCAGCCGGTCGGGCGCCTACCTTGTGATGCTGTGCCTCGGCACGGCCATGTTCGGCCTGTTCTTCTTCCTGACCCTGTTCATGGAGGACATCTGGGGGTACAGCGCGCTGCGCACCGGGGTGGCCTACCTGCCCATGGTCACCATGATCATGGCCATGGCCCTGACCAGTCCCCAGCTGGTCGCGCGGATCGGCGTGCGGCCGGTGGTCCTGGCGGGGTCGGCGATCTCGGCGGGCGGCATGTTCTGGCTGTCACAGATAACAGAGCACAGCAGCTACACCGGCGGCCTGCTCGGCCCGACGCTGCTGACCGGCGCCGGCCTTGGCCTGCTGTTCACGCCGCTGACCTTGACCGCCCTGTCCAGGGTGGACAACGCCGATGCGGGCCTGGCCTCCAGCCTTATC
>DAIOWL010000610.1:0-4816 GCA_036758545.1 Streptosporangiaceae bacterium
CGTTCCGCCCGTCTCGAGCCGAGATCCTGGCGCCGGCCCCGATTCCGCCATCGCTCCGGATTGTCCGCGAGCGCCGCCGCCCTGGGCGCGCTGACCCTGATCCTGGCCGGGTGCAGCTCCGGCTCGCCGTCCAGCTCGAGTTCGAGCTCGGCGACGGCCGCGGCCGGGCACAAGGGCGGCACCTTCACGATCCTGGCCAACTCGGCCTTCGGCGTCGCCGACCCGGCGCAGAACTACACGCTGGAGCAGTGGCAGCTGCTCATCGACACCCACGACGGCCTGGTGGGGTTCGCCAAGGTCGGTGGCGTCCCGGGTGCGAAGATCGTGCCCGACCTCGCGACCTCCGTCCCCACGCCGACCAACGGCGGCAAGACCTACCTCTTCCATATCCGGAAGGGGATCAAGTTCTCCAACGGCCAGACGCTCAAGCCCAGCGACTTCGTCCGGACGTTCGAGCGGCAGTTCACCGTGCCCGGGCCGACCTCGTTCTACTCGGGCCTGGTCGGCGCGGACAAGTGCAGCACCAAGGGCTGCGACTTGTCCAAGGGCGTGGTGGCCGACGACTCGGCCTACACCCTGACGCTCAACCTGACCGCGCCCGACCCCGAGCTGATGGACCAGCTCTCGCTGCCGTTCGCGTTCGCGGTGCCGGGTAACACATCGCCGAAGCTGACCGGCAACAACGTGCCGCCGGGCACCGGGCCGTACATGTGGAAGTCGTACAACCCGAACACCCAGGCCGTGCTGGTCCGCAACCCCTACTTCCACGTGTGGAACGCCACGGCGCAGCCGGAGGGCTACCCGAACGAGATCATCGAGAAGTACGGGCTCCAGGTCTCCGACGAGGTGCGGGCGGTACAGAACGGCCAGGCCAACGAGGTCTTCGACGGCGACCAGATTCCGTCCGACCAGCTCAGCCAGCTGAACAGCGCCAAGTACGCCAGCCAGGTGCACGTGAACACGCTGACGGCCGACTGGTACTTCGCGCTGAACACCAGGCGCCCGCCGTTCAACAACCTGCAGGCCCGGCAGGCCATCAACTACGCGGCCAACCGGGCGGCCTACGTCAAGATCGCCGGCGGTTCCTCGCTGGCCGTGCCGACCTGCCAGATCCTGCCGCCCAACTACCCCTCCTACACGCCCTACTGCCCCTACACGGCGGGACCTGGCCACAATACGTGGACCGGACCCGACCTGGCCAAGGCCAAGCAGCTGGTCCAGCAGTCCGGCACGGCCGGGATGAAGGTGGTCGTCAACGGCACCAACGACCAGGTCGGCAAGGCGCTGGTCGAGCAGATGATCTCGGACCTGGACGCGATCGGCTACAAGGCCACCCCGCAGCTGCTCTCGATGAGCGTGCAGTACCCGTTCGTGCAGAACTCGTCCAACTCGGGCAAGTGGAACGTCGGCTGGTCGGCCTGGTACCAGGACTACCCGGCCCAGTCGGACTTCCTGAACGTGCTGCTCGGCTGCGGGACCATCCACCCGAACAGCGACGCCAGCCCGAACATCGCCGCGTTCTGCGACAAGTCCATCCAGTCCAAGATCGACCAGGCCGAGACGATGGCGGCCACCGACCCGGACGGGGCGGCCAAGCTGTGGACGCAGATTGACCACGCCGAGACCGACGCGGCGCCCTGGGTCGACATGTACAACCCGAAGCAGATCGACTTCCTGTCCAGCAACGTTCACGGTTACCTGTGGAACCCGCAGTGGTACATCCTCATCGACAGGCTCTGGCTCTCGTAGCATGGCCACCCTGCTCGAGCAGGCCGAGGTTGGCCCTGAGCTGACCTCGGCCGTGGTCGGCCGGAACCCGTGGGCGCTGGCGGGCCGGCGGCTGCGGCGCAACCGCATCGCGCTGGCGGCGCTCGCCCTGTTCCTGCTGATCGTGGTGCTGTCCCTGGCCGCGCCGCTGTACGCGAAGTACGTGGCGCACGTGAACCCGTTCCCGCCCAACCTGAACGGCCACACGGTGGTGAACGGGAAGGTGGTCGCGGTGATGCAGCAGGGCGGCGGGACCCTGCACCTGGGCGAGACCCCGATCGGCCCGACCTGGGACCTGGGTCACTACTTCCTCGGCGCCGACAGCGTGGGCCGCGACGTCGGCGCGCTGCTGCTGTACGGCGGGCGGAGCTCGCTGCTGGTCGGGATCGGCTCGGCGGTGCTGTGCTGCCTGGCCGCGACCGTGGTCGCCCTGATCGCGGGCTTCTTCGGCGGTACGGTCGACGCGGTGCTGTCCCGCATCATGGACGTCATCTGGGCCTTCCCCGTGTACCTGCTGGCGATCTCGATCTCGACCGAGCTGCTCACCCACTCCAACGGGTTCCAGTTCGGGCCGCTGCACGTCAGCGCGTCCAGCCTGTGGCTGCCCGCGGTCATCATCGCGTTCATCTTCGTGCCGTACGTGTACCGCCCGGTCCGCGGCCAGGTGCTCGCGGTGGTCAACAAGGAGTTCGTCGAGGCTTCGGTCGCCCAGGGTGCGGGCAATATGCGGCTGATCTTCTCGGAGATCCTGCCCAACGTGGTGTCCACCGTGATCGTGCTGCTCCCGCTGATGGTGGCCACCACCATCCTGACCGAGTCCGCGCTGTCCTTCCTGTCCGTCGGCGTCCAGCCGCCGAACGTCAGCTGGGGAACGATCATCCAGGACGGCTTGAGCCTGCTGTACACCCGGCCGTGGGTCTCGATCGCACCCGGGATCATGATCCTGCTCACCGTGCTCTCGCTGAACGTGCTCGGCGACGGGGTACGGGACGCGCTCGACCCGCGGGCCAAGCTGCGGGTAGAGGGCTAAGTGGCGCCGTGCTGACGTTCATCATCCGGCGCCTGCTGTGGACCGTGCTCGTATTGTTCGTGATCACGGTGGTCGTGTTCATCATCTTCTTCAAGACCCCGGGGGTCGATCCGGCCCGCGCCATCGCCGGGCGCAACCCCAGCGCGCAGGTGATACAGGAGATCAGGGAGCAGTTCGGGCTCGACAAGCCGCTTCCGGTCCAGTACCTCCTGATGATGAAGAGCATCTTCATCAGCCGGGACCTGGTCTCCTATTCGAACCAGGGCGTGAAGGTGATCCCTGAGATCGCCGCGGCTACCCCCGCGACCCTGTCGCTCGTGTTCGGCGCCGCGCTGATCTGGGTGGTGATGGCGATCGCCGTCGGGGTGGCCGCTGCCCTGCTCAGGGGCACGGTATTCGACCCGCTGCTGATGGTGCTGGCCCTGATCGGCGTCTCCGCGCCGGTGTTCTGGGTGGGCGAGGTCGCCAACCTGATCACGCAGGGCACCTGGCACGACACGTTCTTGTTCAGCTGGGTTCCGCCGCTGGGGTACACGCCGCTCACGCAGAATCCCGGGCTGTGGTTCAGGGGGCTGGTCATCCCGTGGATCACGCTGTCGATCCTGTACATCGGCCTCTACGGGCGGGTGCTGCGCGCCAACATCCTGGAGACGCAGAACGAGGACTTCGTCCGGACCGCCCGCGCCAAGGGCATCAGCGAGCGCCAGGTGCTGCTCCGGCACACACTGCGCACCTCCATGATCACGTTCGTGAGCCTGTTCGGGCTTGACTTCGGCGCCCTGGTGGCCGGCGGGGCGCTGCTCACCGAGGTGGTGTTCGGCATCCACGGGGTCGGCTACCTCACCTACCAGGCGCTGGCCAACCTCGACCTGCCGACGATCATGGCCACCGTGGTGTACGGGGCGTTCTTCATCGTGCTGGCCAACACCGTCGTCGATATCGGCTACGCCTGGCTCGATCCCAGGATCCGGCCAGCATGACGGGCGAACCGCTGCTCGACGTGCGCGACCTCAAGGTCTCGTTCCGCACCGAGGATGGCCTGGTCAAGGCCGTCGACGGGGTGTCGCTCACCCTCTTCGAGGGCGAGACGCTCGGCATCGTGGGCGAGTCGGGTTCCGGCAAGAGCGTGACCATGATGTCGGTGATGCGGCTGATCAACGACCCGAACGCGCGCTTCGAGGGCGAGGTGCTCTACAAGGGCCACGACCTGATGACGCTGAACCGGGATCAGATGCGCGCGATCCGCGGCACCGGGATATCCATGATCTTCCAGGACCCGATGACCTCGCTGAACCCGGTGTACCGGGTCGGCGCGCAGATCGCCGAGCAGATCCGGGCGCACAATCACGTCTCCAAGCAGGCGGCACGCGCCCGGGCGATCGAGCTGCTGGCCGCCGTCGGCATACCGCAGGCCGCCCACCGGGTCGACAATTACCCGCACGAGTTCTCCGGCGGCATGCGGCAGCGCGTGATGATCGCCATGGCGGTCTCCTGTAACCCGGACGTCCTGATCGCCGACGAGCCGACGACCGCGCTCGACGTGACCATCCAGGCGCAGATCCTGAAACTGCTCAGGAAGCTCAGGAACGACTTCGGCACGGCGGTGGTGCTGATCACCCACGACATGGGCGTGGTGGCCGACCTGGCCGACCGGATCGCGGTCATGTACGCGGGGCGGATCGTCGAGCAGGGCACCCGGCGGGAGGTCTTCTACGACGCCCAGCACCCCTACACCTGGGGCCTGCTCGGCTCGATCGCCCGGCTGGACCGGCCCAAGCCCAGGCGCCTGGCGGCGATTCCCGGGCAGCCGCCCTCGCTGCTCCGGCTGTCCCCGGGGTGCGCCTTCGCCGACCGCTGCGCGCACCGGTTCGACCTGTGCGACGAGCCGCCGCCGCTGCTCGCCCGGGTGGACGGCAACCACCTGGACGCCTGCCACCTCGAGCCCAAGCAGAAGAAGGAACTGCGGGAGACCACCATCCACCCGGAACTGATCGAGAACGCCGAATGACCGCGGCCGAG
>DAIOWL010000611.1:0-4811 GCA_036758545.1 Streptosporangiaceae bacterium
GCAGGATGGCGGTGATCTGCTCGGCGTGCGCGGGGCTCAGCCTGAGCGTGCGGAGCACCAGAAACGGCTCGGGCTGCGCGGCGGCGATCTCGGCGGCGAGCGCGCGGAACGCCGTCTGCGTGGTGGCGGCATCGTCGAAGCGCAGCCCGGGCGAGGCGCGCCGGTAGTACTGCTCGGTTCCGCCGCGTACCGCGCGGGTAGCCGTAGGCCGGACCAGTCCCGCGCCCGCGAGCACCTTCAGGTGGTGGGCGACGTTGCCCTTGTTGCTGCCTAGGGCCACGGCGAGCTGGCTGATCGTCGCCTCGCCCTGGGCGAGGGCGAACAGCAGCCGGTGGCGCATCGGGTGTCCCAGCGCCTTGAACTGCTCCGGTGTGGTCACGGCGGCGACATCGTCGTGCTCCATGAGAAAAGCGTCTATATTTCTTGACGCTTTGTCAAGCGTATGCTTTTCTTGACCCTATGGATGAGCCAGAGCTGGCCCGGGTCGTCGGCCAGGTGGGCGCGCTGGTCGAGGCACACTACGTCTTCCCTGACGTGGGTGCGGCGGTGTCGCGGGTGCTGGCCGATGGGCTGGCCGAAGGACGATATCCCGCAGACGCGCGGTCGCTGGCCATGGCGGTCACCGCCGACCTGCAGTCGGTGAACGGCGACAAGCACCTGCGGCTGCTCTACCATGAGCAGGCACTGCCGCAGCGGACGCCCGGCGACGACGCCGAGGAATATGCTGCCATGGCCCGCTGGGCGGGCCTAACCTGCGGCGGCGTCGCCTGCGTCCAGCGCCTGGCAGGTAACGTCGGCTACCTCGACCTGCAGCCGGTCTTGTTCCCGGCCGCAATCAGCGGGGAGAGCATCACCGCCGCGATGACGCTGCTGGCCAGCACCGATGCGCTCATCATCGACCTGCGCCACTGCCTGGGCGGCGAGCCCGCCATGACCACGTTCATCATCAGCTACCTGTGGGACCACGAGCCGGTCCAGCTCAGCGGGCTGAGGGAACGCAGCCAGCTCAAGCAGGCCTGGACGCTCCCGCATGTTCCCGGCGGCCGCTTCGGCAAGGCCAAGCCGGTCTACATGCTCACCAGCGCGGCCACGTTCTCCGGTGGCGAGCAGCTCAGCTACGATCTGCAGCATCTCGGACGGGCTACCGTCATCGGCGAGCGCACCCGCGGCGGCGCCCACGCCCGGGAGGGATTCACCGTGCACCCCCACCTGGAGGCGACCATCTCCGTCGCCGAGGCAGTTAACCCGAAGACCAGCGGCAACTGGGAAGGCACAGGCGTGACCCCCGACGTCCAGACGCCTGCTGCCCAGGCCCGCGACACCGCCTACCGGCGGGCCCTGCAGGATGTGACCGCAGCCGGCGGCTCCTCGGCCGCCGAAGCCCAGACCGCCCTCGCGGCCGCCCAGGCGGACGCCGGCTGACCGCCACCCGCGCATTGCGGTGAGCGGCCGTCCCGGCTCGGCTGACGCCGCTTAGAGTGACCGCTGCTTTAGCCAGTCCAGAGCTGCCTGCGCGACTTCGCGCCAGCCGTGGTCGATTGTCAGCGAGTGGCCGCGATCCGGGAACTCGATGAAGTCGGTGATGGCCGGTGACTTGTGGTAGAGCTTGCGGGTCGACGTCGTGATGGCCGGCGGTACGGTGTGATCCTTGCCCCCGGCCGTGAGCAGCAGCGGCCCGCGGGTCTTGTTGGCGGTATTCACCTTCGCCGGCGACCGCGGGGTGAAGTTCGCCACGGCGGCTTCGAACAGTGGCTTGCCCGGCGAGGGCACTGTCCAGCGGTCGTACAGCTCAGCTGACTCCTGTGCGGAAAGCGCGTTCCCGAAGCCGTACCGGAACTGTTCGGCGGTGAGCGATATCGCCAGGTTGCGGTTGGCTGGCTTGCGCAGCGCGATCGAGGCGACCTTCAACGCGGAAACAGGCAGGTTGAGCACGCCCTTGATGGGCGCGGCGTCGATCGCCACCGCGGCCGCGGCAAGGTCCTGGCCGAGCAGCCGCTGCGCGATGAGGCCGCCGAAGGAGTGGCCGATGACGACCGGAGGGGCGTCGAGCTCGCCGATGATCCGGGCATAGTGGTCGACCACATCGTCAATGCCCTTGCCCGCTACCCGGCTGGGGTCCTGGCGGCTCTCCTCCACGGTCTCCGGATCACCTGGCCAGCCCGGTGCTGTCGGTGCGTAGCCCGCCTCCTGGAACAGTTCTAGCCACGGGGCCCACGAGCTGGCATGCAGCCATAGGCCGTGAATGAATACCGCGGGCCTTCCTGGTTGTGTCATCTCGCGCTCTCTTCCTCAGCATGGCCGCGACGTCCGCAGAGCCGGCACCTAACATGCAGTTCTACTCCACCTCTGCTCGTAACCGGTATCGCCAGCCACGCGTTCGGCGGGAACCAGGTGACCGCCGGCGGTGTATTCAAGATGAATACCGGCTCAAGCAGGGAGTGCCATCGACGAGGCGGACGCGGTAACCCGGGCCCGGGACGGCGACCTTGATGCCTATGCGGTGCTGGTCGCCCGGTACACGCTGCGCGCGCACCGGGCGGCCTGGCTGCTTGGCGCGGGCGAGGATGCCGACGACGTGGTGCAGGAGGCGTTCGTGAAGGCGTTCCGGAACCTGCCGAAGTTCCGGGCGGGCGAGCCGTTCGCGCCATGGCTGCTGAGCATCGTGGCCAACGAGACGAAGAACCTGCTGCGTTCCCGGCACCGCCGCCATGCGCTGGCCCTGCGGCTAACGGCCCTGGAGCCGGACGCCACCGCCCCGGACACTCCGTTTGACGAGGCGGTGGCCAGCGAGCGGCGCGCCCGGCTGCTGGCTGCGGTGAACGCGCTGCCGGACCGGGAGCGGCAGGCGCTGGTGTGCCGCTACTTCCTGGATCTGTCCGAGGCCGAGACGGCACAGGTGCTGCGGTGGCCGCTCGGCTCGGTGAAGTCCCGCACGTCCCGTGCCCTGGGACGGCTGCGTGGGCTCGTCGTGACCGAAGACCAGGGCCGGGTGTTCCATGGCTGAGTCCTCCGCCCCCCGTCACGGACCGCAGTCGCGGGACGCGCTGGTGTCCGAGCTCCGCGCGCTGGGCTCCTGGCTCGACGTGCCGGCCGCCGCAGCGCAGGCCACCACCGTCCGCCAGCGCCTGGAAGCACAGCCGCGCCAGGAGGCACGCCCCCCGCTGATCGCACGCTGGCGCGCGCGGATCCTGTATCCGCGGTGGCGAGCCGCACTGATCGTGGCGCTGACCGTCGTCGCCCTGGCCGTGGCGATTCCGCAGAGTCGCGCGGTGATCGCCCACGTGCTCCGGCTCGACGGCGTCGAACTCCGCCAGGCGCCTGGCCCCTCCCCCGCGCCGCACCCGTCCCTGCCCGGCGAGCAGCGGATGCCGCTCGAGCAGGCACGCCATCGTGTCGCCTTCCCCATCCTGGTGCCGGCGAAGCTTGGCCTGCCAGACGCGGTCACGGTCAGCGACGGCGGGCGGGTCGCGACGCTGATCTACGATCGCACGCCGTACGGCCAGGTACGGCTGGACGAATTCGACGGCCACCTGGACCCGGTCTATTTCGAGAAGTTCGTCCACCTGGGCAACGTCACCGAGGTCCGGCTGAACGGCACCAAGGGGCTGTGGGTTACCGGCCCGCAGGAGATCGTGTACGTCCGCAGCGACGGCATGGTCGTGCAGGCCTCAGCCCGGCTGACCAGCGGCAGCACGCTGATCTGGGGCGAGCCGCGGGTCGTCCTGCGCCTAGAGGGCAGCTTCAGCAAGGCGGCCGCGTTCGCGGTCGCCACCTCCGCCCGCTAACCAGGCGCTGCCTGCCGGGAACCTGCTGGCGGGCTGCGGTGTACACCGAAGCGAGGCGCTATGGAAGGAGCCACCGACAATGCCGCACAGGTTCATCGCTCTCACCTCCCTCGCCGCGGGCGCTGCCGTCGTCGTCACGGTGGCGCTCGCCACCCCGGCGCTCGCGAAGGGCACCACCCAGGCGAGCATCACCGGCCCGGGTCTGGCCCGGCCGGTCATCGTCTCCGTCGCCGCAGCAAGCGAGGCCCTGCCAGAACAGGGGGACGCGCTCTCCAGCCTCGCCGACCAGACCGGCCTGTTCACGGTGCTGTTCGGCGCCAATATCGGCGATGTCGCCGTACCTGACCAGCCGTCCCGGCTGCGCACGCCGCCAGCGGCGGCCACCCTCGGGCCGAAGTACACCGTCAGCTACACGGTGCCCGGCATCACCCCTGCACCAGGCCAGGCCCATGACCAGATCCGCCAGTACCTGTACCCGCGCGCGGCAGGCGGCCCGGTGATCTACACGCTGCCGGGACAGCAGGGCTTCGGCCAGCCGGTGCAGGCTACCGGATGGCTCCGCGGAACCCCGCAGCTGACCGCCACCCTGACCCGGCTGGGCATACCTGCCGGCGCCTCGCTCCCGTCCGCCCCCAGCTCCATGGCCTCCGTCCTGGCCGCCCCTGCCCTGGCCGCCGCGCCAAAGCCCGACGAGACGACCGCCCCGGCCTGGCTGATCGCCACGATCGCGTCCGCCGCCGCGATCGTGATCGCCGGTGCCGCCTTGTGGCTGCGCCGACGCCCCCGGCCTGCCACTGACCGGCCGTGACGCACCGGCGGAACCAGCGCCGCGTCGTGCACGCCAAGTACGCCGACGTCATCGACTCCCGCTACCCCCGATGACCCCGCCCCGTGAGCTTTAGCTCACCGGAGCGCGGTTCGGCCTCTGCTGGGTTGAGGGGGATGGCACACTCGTGCGGGTGAGCTGGGATCACTGGGCACGGGCCGAACGGGCGGAGATCGCCGCGGCTGACCGCTGGCGGACGA
>DAIOWL010000612.1:0-4784 GCA_036758545.1 Streptosporangiaceae bacterium
GGATCGGGCATGAAGCGCGCGTAGATCGCGTTGATGGTCGCGAAGTCCTCCACGTTGGCGTAGAAGATGGTGGTCTTGACCAGGGCCTGCAACGATGTCCCGGCGGCGGTCAGGATCGCATCGAGGTTGCGCAGCGCCAGCTCGGTCTGCGCCTCGATGCCGTCACCGGGCACGCCGGTGGCCGGATCGATACCGGCCGTGCCCGAGCAGAACACGAGGCCGCCGGCCACGATGGCCTGGCTGTAGGGTCCGAGCGCGGCCGGCGCGCTGTCGGTGGAGATTGCTTTCCTGGTCATCTGGCCCTGCCTTTCATGGGATTGGGCCTTTCATGGGATTGGGCTTCTCATCGGATCGGGCCGAGACGGACGCTGGGCTGGCCGAGAAGCCGTTTTGCCTCGCGGATGCCGCTGGTCATCGCGCCGTCGGCGTAAGCCATCCGCGTGCTCTGGGTGTGCTCTCCGGCGAACAGCAGACGTCCGCCGATCGGCTCGCCGAGCCCGTCGGCGTCGGCTGGGTCTGCCCCCGGAGGGATATGGGTGTAGGCGCCGCCGCTGTACCGGTCATTCGCCCATGAGGTCACGGCGACCGCTGCCGGGGCCGGACATGGCCGGCCGACCGCGTCGACGAGCAGGTCAAGGGCCCACCGGGCGGCGTCGTCCGGGTCCGCGCCCAGGACGTGACCGGCGGCGCTGTGGAAGACCTGGAAGGCCAGCACCGGCCCGGCGCCGAACGCGTCCAATCCGATCGCCCAGACGGCCGGGGCACTGGAGTCGCGGGGGAAGATCATCGCGTGGGGGAGGCCCGCGGTGCGCCAGAATGGCTCCTCGAACCGCAGGGCCACCTTCTCGTAGCGCCCGAACCCGAGCCGCTCGATCGCCGCCAGCCGGTCGGCTGGCAGTGCGGGCCGGAAGTGCGGCGCACCTCGCTTGAGTACCCCCAGCGGCACCGTCACCACGACGTGCGAGCCGTCCTCGAAGCTACCGTCAGCGCTGCGCACCCGCACACCGCCGGCCGAACAGGCAATCTCGGCCACGTCGACGCCCAGGCGCAGGTCAACGCCGGCCGCCATCGCTTCCGCCAGGCGGCGGTAACCCCCCTCGGGCGCGTCGCCGAAGTAGTGCCCCTCGTATTCCATCTCGTTCCACATCCAGCGCAGCGACTGGCGCTCGGCGAGGTCGGCCGATTCGCCCTCGACCAGCGCGCGCAGCGCCTGGCGCGCTCGTCGCGCCGGGCCCGGCGCCAGGCCGGCCCCGGCTACGAACGCCTCGATCCCGTCGGCGGCCGACGCGTCCGGCCCGAGTCCGGCCAGCAGCCGGCCCTTCGCCTGCGGGAAGCCTTCCAGCTGCATGCTGAGACTCTCCGCGACCTCAGCGGCCGACAGCCGTCGTCCCTCGCCGCAGTCAAAGCCGGCCAGCTCAGGCAGCGGGTTCGCGCTGCGGCAGCGGACGCCGGCCTGATCGGCGAAGGCGCGCATCGGGTTCCCGATGGGCGTGTGTATCCACGACCCGCCCAGATCGACCGGGGATCCGGCCAGGCTGACCGTGTGCAGCCGGCCGCCGATCCGATCGCGGGCCTCCACGACCACGCATTCGATCCCGCCATGGGTCAGCGCGTTCGCGATCGTCAGTCCGGCGATCCCCGCCCCGATGACCACCACGCGCTCGACCGGCCCTGCGACCCCGGCGGGTATGTCCGCCTGCCCGTCGTCGAAACTCTCACCAGTCAACTGGCCACCCCCATCGGCGAAATGCCCCATGCTATCCCTGAGGCATCCGCGGCGACCGTTCGGCATCAATCCCTGACGGCCGCCGCGGAGCGTCGCGCTCGCCCGCCGTCTACGGGCGGACCTCGTAGATGATGTTGAAGGGCGTCTCGGCCACCCGGCGGAACCCGGTGAAGCCGGCGTCGCCGGCGAGCCGCCTGATCGGCTCCTCGCCGGCCTGAGCCCCGAGAGAGTAACCGCCGTCCTGGGACAGCGCGCTCGGGACGCACAGGAAGGTGGAGAACGAGTAGTAGACCCGCCCGACCGGGTTGAGGTTGTCGGTGACGCTGCTGCCCGCGAACGGCTCGACCACCATCCAGGTGCCGTCCGGCGCGAGCATCTCCCGGATGTGCCGGGCCGCGCCGAGCGGGTCACCCATATCGTGCAGGCTGTCGAAGGTGGTCACCAGGTCGTACGGGCCGCCGTTGAAGGTCTGCGCCGACGCGACCTCGTATCGCACCCGGGCGGCCAGGCCCGCGTCAGCGGCCCGCTTTCGCGCCTGGATGATCGATTCCTCGTGGTAGTCCGAGCCGGTGAAGCGCGACTTACCGAACGCGCGTGCCATCAGCGTCGTCGACGCGCCATGGCCGCACCCGACGTCGGCGACCGCCGCGCCCGCGTTGAGCTTGGCCTCGACGCCGTCGAGGGCCGGGAGCCAGCTCGCGACCAGGTTGGCGGCGTACCCGGGCCGGAAGAAGCGCTCGCAGCCCGAGAACACCTCGTCGTCGTGCTCGTGCCAGCCGACGCCCGCGCCGGTGCGGAACGCCTCGACGACCTTCTGCTCCGACCGGAGCGCACCGAGCGCGAGCTCGAAGGCGCCGGGCGCGAAAACAGCCCCGTCCGGGTCGGTCAGCGCGAAGGCCTGCTCCGGTGTCAGGGAGTAGCTCCCGGTCTGCGGGTCGTATTTCACGTAGCCGCCGGCCGCCTGGCCGCGGAGCCATTCGTCGACGTAGCGGGTGGCGGTGCCGGTGTGCTCGGCGAGCTCGCACGGCAGCAGCGGCTGCCCGGCGAGCGCACGGTAGAAGCCGAGACGGTCGCCGACGAGCACGTTGCCGGCGGCCATCGTCGCGCCGAGGTCTCCCACGAACGTGTTCAGGAACTCGGTCAGCTTGTCCTGGTCGATTGCCATTGTTCCTCCGTTGAGCGGCCTGACCAGGTGCCCGGTCAGGCCATGATGTATTCGGCCTGACTCCAACAGGTATGCCGCCGGGCGGCGGCCGGGCATCGGTAACCGCTACTGAGGTCAGCCGGCTGGCTACCGGTTCTCGGCGTCGAGGACACCCAGCTGAGCCGCGCTGGCCGCGGCCTCGCGCCGGCTGGCCGCGCCGAGCTTGGCCAGCACGGCCGCGACGTGGCTGTCGACGGTGCGGACCGAAACCACCAGCTGGCTGGCTATCTGGGCGTTCGTGTAGCCCATGCCGAGCAGGCGCAGCACCTCGACCTGGCGGGTCGTCAGGCCCGCGGGATTGACCCTCGTCTCGCCGCGGGGCCCGCGCGGAATGCGGGTCGTGCCGAGCGCGCGCAGCCGCCCGCGGACCAGGGTGGCCAGCGGCGTGGCGCCCAGCTCATCCAGGATCTCCAGCGAGGCCAGCAGGTCGCCTGGTTCCGGGCTTTCCGCCAGCGCCGCGGCGTGCTCGTACGGGCATCCCGCGGCTTGCCAGAGCTCGGCGGCTTCCCGCCACCGGCCTGCTGCCTGCAACGCGTAGGGATGGCCGGAGCCCGTCTCGGCCGGCTGTCCCGCCTTGGTCAGCCAGTAGCCGAGTTCGGCCTGATGTACCGGGTCATCCAGCCGGCTGGCTTCGGCGTAGACCGGCGTGGCGATGTCGAGCACCCGGGCTTGGTCGCCGCGGAGCCAGGCATCCTCCGCGAGGGCGGCGGCAGCCGGCCCCAGCCGCTGCAGCTCGTCGATCTGCACCGCCAGCTCCCACGCCGACGAGAGCAGCCGGGCGGCCTGCGGCTGCCCGCGCCGGGCGTGCACCCGGCCCAGCACGATCAGGGCCGGGCATCTCGCCGGGAGGAACGCGTCTGCCGCGGCTTCGGCTACCCGGATCGCCTCATCCCACGAGCCCCGGGCGAAATCCAGCCGGGCCCGCGCCGCCTGCATGTACGAGAGGATCCCGAAGAACTCGGTCTCCTCGGCGAGCTTCATGGCCGCGGTCAGGTAACGCTCGGCTTCGTCGAGGCGGAACCAGTTGAGCAGGTTCCAGACCAGGCCCACGTAGGCACGGCAGGCGTCCTCGACATCCCCCGCCTCCAGGGCCACCCGGAGAGCCTCATTCAGCAGGGACTGACCAGCAGGATCGCCGAGCACCCAGCGGGCGATGCCGATGTTGGTCAGGGCGTGCGCCATGACCGCCGCATCGCCCACCTCGCGGGCGAGCGTAGCGGCGCGCTCGCCGTACTCGACGCTCTCGGCGAGGCGGTGAGCGAGCATGCAGAGCTGGGATTCATTGCTCAGGGCGAGCGCGAGCAGGCGGCTGTCGCCGGCCCGCTCCAGCACGCTGATCGCCTCCTGGCCGGCCTGCTCGGCGTTCGCGCGGTTGCCTGCCATCCACCAGATCCGCGACAGCCACCGCAGGCTCAAGCCAAGCGGGCGCGGGTCACCCAGTGAACGGCTCTCCTCGACCGCGCGCTGCCCGGCTTCGACCGCCTTGTCGATCGCCCCGATCGTGTAGCACTCGATCGCGTACTGGGCCAGCAGTTCGGCCCGCTCGCCCGGGGCGAACCGGTCCTGGTGCTCGAGCACGAGACCGAAATGGGCAACCGCCTCACGGTGGGCGCCAGCGCCGGCCGCGTCGCGGCCGGCCACCGGACCGTACCGGATAACGGCGTCCTGGTCACCCGCTTGCGCGGCGTGATGGACGATCCGCGCCACGTCCGATCCGTCGTGGTCGATCAGGGCGTCGAGGACGCGCTGGTTCAAGGCCATGAGCCGTGCCGCCGGCACGGCGTCGGCGATGGTGCGCCGGGTCAGCTCGTGCCGGAATGCGATCTTGCGGGTGGACACGGAGAGCAGTCCGCG
>DAIOWL010000613.1:0-4780 GCA_036758545.1 Streptosporangiaceae bacterium
ACCCGGCCGCCTGACCTGATGGCCACCACCGGGACCTCCCCCGCCATCTGGCGCACTGGCTTGCCCTCGGGCAGGGCGGCCGCGGCCATGAGGTGGTGCCAGCCGGGCTCGACCAGGTGCGGGACCTCTTCGGCGTGATTAGCCCCGCCGGCCAGGCGGAACGAGATATGGCCGCCGAGCAGGCTGCTGGCCGATGCCGCGGCCAGGCCGGCCAGCCGCAGGGTCCGGCTCAGCCGCGGAGTGCGGGATAGCAGCGAGGCCCCGTACAGGCCGAGCGCGGCGATATTTCCCGCGGCATGGACGATGCCCACCCGCATCTGCTGCTCGTGCTGCTCCGACCAGTCCGCCGACCCTGCCACCGCGGCCGGGACCGCCGCGATCAGCCCGGTCGTGACCAGCCGCCGGGCCGCCTGCTCATCGCCGCCGGTGAAATCGAGGACGCTAGCCGACAGCCAGGTCCCGACCGGGGCCTGGACCAGTATCGGGTGCAGCGGGTGCCCGAGCCAGCGCCCGTGCAGCGCGTCGCGCACTTTGCCCGGCTTGATCAGCCGGGCTATGCGCTGGCCCGCGGATACGAGGCCGTCGAGACGTGAGTCCTGCTCCAGGCGGGAAATAGGCTGCATGACCGGCCCGGCTTCCCGCACCCTGCCCGGGTAAACCGGTGGCTACCGGCGGGTGCTCTCGGCCAGCAAGGTCAGCTGGTCCTGCACGGCCTTCGGCGTCAGGGCCGGACGGCCGCCGGGATGGCCAACGGTGGCGCCGGCCGCGGCGGCGGCCAGCCGGGCAGCCCGCTGCGGACCGCCATCCTGCGCTAGAGCCGTAATCAGGCCGGCCACGAACGCGTCGCCGGCTCCGGTCGTATCGACCACCGGAATATCGGGCAGCGGCAGGAACACGCAGCCATCCGGCCAGGCGACCAGGTTGCCGGCGTCCTCGACGGCCAGCGCGACCAGCGAGGGGCCCTGGCGGAGCAGCTCAGCCGCGGCCTTCTCGGCCTCTGCGGCCGTGGTGACCGGAGAGCCGGCCAGCAACCCGGCCTCCCTGGCATCGGCACGGACCACATCCGCCACGCCCAGCAACGCGTCCCGGCAGTCTTCGTCCGGCGCGCCGTCCAGCAGCACCTTGCCGCCGGCCCGGTGCGCCAGGGTCGCGGCGGCAAACGCCGCGGCGGGCGGCTGCTGCAGTTGCACGCTGACCCACCGGCCGGGCAGGAACAGATGCCTGGCGGCGATGACGTCGGCCTCGGTGAGCAGCATTCCGGCCGGTATGTCCTCGAGGTAGCGCCACTGGCCGGTGGCGTCGACGATGTCCACGATGAGCGCGGTGCGCACGCCCGGCCGGCGAGCCACCGCGGACATATCGACCCGGTCCTGGCCCGCCTGGGTCAGCAGGCGCTGGCCGACCTGATCCTCGCCGACCACGCCGGCCAGCGCGGGCCGCATACCGAGCTGGGCCAGGCCCACCGCCTGATTGGCGCCCTGGCCGCCGAGCAGTTCCCGGCGCTGGTACACGTCGGCGGACCGGCTGGCGGTAGGCACCGCGTCGACGACGAGGACCAGGTCGCGGGCGATCTGGCCGAACACGATCACGTCTGGGCCGGGACCGGGTCGGCTGACTGCGGCCTGGCTGGTTCCGTTTCGGCTCATGGCCTCTTAACTTGCTGCTCACGGCCGCCTCAAACGTCACGGCACTCAAACCTCACGCCGCGGGCCGGCATCGACGAACCCGGGCTGATCGCATGTCAGCGGATGCGCACCGCGACCAGGCAGGCGTCGTCGTCGGTGTCGGAGACCGCGGTGGCGAGGATCCGGTCCGCTTGCGCGGCGGCGGTCGGCTGGACCCCCTCCTGCCCTTCGGGGACGGGGGCCACGGTCGCGACGAACTCGCGGAGCACGTCGACGATGGACTCGCCGCGCTGCTCGATCAGGCCGTCGGTGAACAGCAGCAGCGTGTCGCCCGGTTCCAGCGACTGAGTGGCCTCCTCATAGGTGGCGTCCGGGTCCATGCCCAGCAGCACGCCGCCGGGCAGCGGGAGCTCGCAGGCGGTCCGGCCGCGCACCAGCACCGGCGGCAGGTGCCCGGCGCGGGCCCAGCGCAGCACGCTGGTATCGGGGTTGTAGAGCCCGCACACGACGGTACCGACCACCCCCGAGGTGAGGTCGCACATGACGCCGTTGAGCATCCGGAGTAGTTCGGCCGGGCCGGACCCGGTGATGGCCAGGCCGCGTAGCGAGTTGCGGGCTGCCACCATCCCGGTGACCGCGTCGATACCGTGCCCGGCTACGTCGCCGACTACCAGCAGCACGTCCTGGCTGGGCATCAGCAGTGTGTCGTACCAGTCGCCGCCGACCAGGTGCCCCTCGCCGACCGGCCGGTAGCGGACCGCGACGTCGATCCCTGCCGCTTCCACCGGCTGCTCGTCGGGCGGCATGATGGCCTGCTGCAAGCGCAGCGCCAGCAGGTGTTCCTCGGCGACGCGCTGTTCGCTGTCGGCGAGCTGGTCTCGGGTGGCGGCCAGGGCCACCTGCGTGTGGTAGTGCGCCGAGATGTCCTGGAAGGCCCCGCGCAGCGCCACCACCACGCCGGCCGCGTCGGTGACCGGCTCGGCGAACACGCGGATCTGGCGGATGCTCCTGTCGTCGGGGTGGACCACCCGGAAGGTCGCGGCCAGGGCGTCACGCTGCTCCGGCAGCCGCTGCCGGAAGCGCTTCACCACGGGCTTGTCGGCCGCCATCACGTAGCTGTGCAGATCGGCCAGCGGAATCTCCGCGCCCGGGCGCGGTGTCAGGCCGAATAGGCCGAACGCCGAGTCGGTCCAGCGCACGGTACCGGTGACGAGGTTTTCCTCCCAGCCGCCGAGGCGGCCGAGCCGCTGCGCGTGATCCAGGACCGCGGCCAGGCCGTCGGCGGAGTAGTCCCGGTGCCAGCTGAAGATCACCCCGTCGAAGAACCTGGCCACCCGGAGGTCGGCCAGGGCCGGGTCAGCGGATTCGGCCTCGTTCGCCGGCAGCCCGCTGGCCAGGGACTCGCGCAGCGGGCCGGGGACGAACTGGCTCACCCCGTCCGCCAGGACCTGCCTGGCCCGGGCGAACAGGCCCGAGCCGGTCACGCTGGCCGGATAGGCCTCGAGCAGGGTGAGCCTGGTCAAATCAGTGTCGGTGTCCGCCCGGCCGGCCGGGTCGTGGAAGGCCGGGCTGACGTGCTCGATGCTAAAGTCGGCCAGCTCACCGTCGGCGTCCCTGATGGCCCGGACCACAAGCACCGACTCGGCCAGGTCATCGAGCAGGCTGTAGACCGCCTCCCTGGGATGCGCGGCGGCTATGTCGCCGTGTGCCAGGCGAGCCACGATCACCGGTGCGCAGCCCGCCGCGAGCGAAGACAGGTGCTGGCGGACCTTGGCGGTCAGGGCCTTCGATCCCGGCCAGCTGACCTCCATCACGCCAAGCAGCTCACCGCTGCGCTCGCGCAGCGCGAGCACGGCACGGGCACCGTCCGGGGCCCCGGCTACCGGGGCCAGGTCGCAATCCGGCCGGCCTTCGCTCCACCACAGGTCGGCGGCACCGTGAGCGACCCGCTGGGCCGGGCAGTCCAGCTGCGGCGGGATGTGCCGCCAGTGGCCGGCCTGGCCCCGGGACAGGCCCTGCTCGCCGAGCAGCACGAGGGTCCCGTCCGCTCCGAGAAGCCACACCATCACCGCGGCCGCGCCGAGCGGGTCGATGATCTGCGCAGCCAGGGTGCCGACCAGCTCGGCACCGTCCGCGGCCAGTTCGGCGGCCGCCTCGGTGAGCAGCGACGCGGACCTGGCCGTGATTCCCGGCCGGGTGCCGGGCTGGTGTGCGGGCTGGTTGGCGGGCACGGCGCCGCTCACCGGTTCGACCAGCACGGCGGCGGCCATCTCGGCCAGCGGGATCGCGGTCGCCGCGGACAGCTCGGCGAGCTGCGCCGCCGCCTCGGCCGACGACAGGCCGAGCCGCTCCATCAGCGCGCCCCTGGCCATCGCGACCACGGACTCCTGGGCTACGGAGGCCCGGATCCGGTCCAGCTCGCGGCGCTGGTGGTCGATGACGGTAATCAGGCGCAGCATGTCGTCATCACTGCCCGCCACGATCACCCGCCTCCCCTAGCGTCACCCGCTCCCCGAGGCGGGCATTCAGCCGTTGCGCTGCTTAGAAGGTTGTGCTGCTTAGAAGTGTGTGCGGCCCATGATAGTTACTTCCGGTCTACCATCGGTATAGATCGCACGACCGTGCCGAACGCGCGTCACTGCGCGGCGGCGCAGCTGATGGGAGCGCTTGGTGACTGATACGGTCCAGTCCGGTCCGCGGCTCGACGAATCGGGCCTTGAGCAGTTGCTCGCTGGCCTGACCGCGGTACGAGGCGGCGATTTCAGTACTCGCCTGCCGAAAACGGGCGACCCCCTGATGGACGAGATCGCCACCGTCTTCAACGGGATGGCAGATCAGCTCGACCTGTTCACCTCCGAGGTGACCCGGGTGGCCCGCGAGGTGGGCACCGAGGGCAAACTCGGTGGCCAGGCGCATGTTCCCGGCGTGTCGGGCACCTGGAAAGACCTGACCGAGTCGGTCAACGCGATGGCCGGCAACCTCACCGGGCAGGTGCGCAACATCGCCCAGGTGGCGACCGCCGTGGCCCGGGGCGACCTGAGCCAGAAGATCGACGTGGATGCGCGCGGTGAGATCCTGGAGCTCAAGTCCACGCTGAACACGATGGTGGACCAGCTGTCGTCCTTCGCCGACGAGGTGACCCGGGTGGCCCGCGA
>DAIOWL010000614.1:0-4777 GCA_036758545.1 Streptosporangiaceae bacterium
TCCACGATCTGCCCGTTGAAGCCGCTGGCCTTCGGGGTCTCCCGCAGCCGCGGCTGCCGCTCCAGTACCAGCGGCCGCACGCCGGCCAGGCACAGCTCACCGGCCAGCATCAGGCCGACCGGACCGGCGCCCACGATGACGACGTCGGCGTCCATCACCCGGCCCTCCCCGCGTGGTCGGCGACGATGCGGCACGACCCGGATCGCGCCGCAAGACCCCGGTAGGTGGATCCGCCGTCGATCCACCTACCGGGCAGAGCCAGCCGCACAGCGCCTCAGCCGCCGTGCGCGGGCCGCCGACGGTATCAGAGCCTGGTCAGCTGGGAGCAGGGTGTCGTGATCCGCTCCTGGCGTGAACCAAAATCGATCAGCACGGCGGCGTCGTCCTCCACGTCGATGACCCGGCCGAGGCCGTACTTATCGTGGGTCACCTGGTCTTGCACGACGAACACAACGGCGGGCGGAGCGGCGGGCGGGGCGTTGAAGGGACTTGTGGGCAGGAAGCGCCGGGTGGCGCGGGCAGGTTTCATCATCTACAGTATGCGCCCACAAACCTCTCCCCACCGATTCCTAGGCCGGCCCGACTGCAGACAAACCGCGGCCCACGCCGCCCAGGCCGGCTGGCGCGCCCCCGCCGCCCCGCCGGACCCTGTCAACTCCGCCCCGCGAAACGCCTCCCGGTTCGCGACACCCCGATGCTCACACACCTCACAGGAACCAGCACTCCCCACGCACCACGCCCATCCCGGTGTCAAGGGCCCCCCGCCCCCATCCGACACCCCCCCTCGCGGGGTGAAGGGGCCCCTGCACTCATCTATCGGGGGTAAGGGCCCCCTGACCCCGTAACCCGGCGGGCTCCGGGCTCAGCGGCGCAGGGTGGTCTCCCGCTCCATATGCGACAGCTTCTCGGGGTTGCGCACGGCGTAGAGCCCGGTGATGAGGCCGTCGTCGATGCGGACCGCGATGACGGTGTCGATCGCGTCGTTGAACCGGATGATCAGCGCGGGGAAGCCGTTGACCTGTGTCGGCTGGAGCGAGGCCGCGCCGGCGATCCTGTCCAGCCCGATGGCCAGCAGCCGGGCCACCTTGTCGGCCCCCACGACGGGCGCCAGCACGGCCTGCACGACTCCGCCGCCGTCGCCCAGGAAGACGACATCGGGCGCGAGGATGTCGAGCAGGCTCTGCAGATCGCCCGTCTCGGCCGCCCGCTGGAACGCCTCGAGCGCGTCCCGGGTCTCGGCCGCGGAAACCACCCCGCGCGGCCGGCGCGCCGCGACGTGTGCCCGCGCCCGGTGCGCGATCTGGCGGACCGCGGCCGGGCTCTTGCCGACGGCTTCGGCGATCTCGTCGTAGGCCAGGTCGAACACCTCGCGCAGCACGAACACCGCCCGCTCGTTCGGCGTGAGGGTCTCGAGCACCAGCAGCATCGCCATCGAGACGCTGTCGGCCAGCTCGATGTCCTCGGCCACGTCGGGCGCGGTCAGCAGCGGCTCGGGCAGCCAGGGGCCGACGTAGGACTCCTTGCGGCGGCCGAGCGTGCGCAGCCGGCCCAGCGCCTGGCGGGTGGTGATCCGGACCAGGTAGGCCCGCTGGTCCCGCACCGTGCCGAGGTCGACACCAGCCCACCGCAGCCAGGTCTCCTGCAGCACGTCCTCGGCGTCGGCGGCCGAGCCGAGCATCTCGTAGGCGACGGTGAACAGCAGGTTGCGGTAGGCGACGAACGCCTCGGTAGCGGGGTCCGGGCGGCCATCGCGGCTCATGCCCCCGCCGCGATTTCCGGGCGCGGTCTGCGACGTGCCGGTCATTGGACGGCTCCTGTTCCCTCTCGACTGCGTTACCCACCAGACACCGGGCCACGCCCTCGTGTGACACCGAGAGGGTTGTGGCGCACGTCACGTAACCGGCGCAGTCACAGAGCCCGGATCGCCGGCATCTCGTGTTCGTCCGGTCCGGCCACACGCAACACGCAACACCACGAGTGAGGACGAAGGTCATGGAATCCCGGTTCAGCATGTTCGACAACGAGATCGGCGCCAAGTTCAGCAAGCGGTTCGCCAGCGCCAGCCTGGTGATCGCGCAGTCGCCGCTGCCGAAGTCCACGCAGGAGCTGATGGCGCTGCGCGCCAGCCAGATCAACGGCTGCGGCTGGTGCATCGACCTCCACACCAAGGAGGCCGCGGCCGCCGGCGAGACCGCGGTCCGGCTCAACCTGGTCGCCGCCTGGCGCCATGCCACCGTGTTCACCGAGGCCGAGCAGGCCGCGCTGGCGCTGGCCGAGGAGGGCACCCGGCTCGCCGACGCCTCCCGCGGCGTGTCCGACGAGACCTGGGCCCAGGTGCGCAAGCACTACGACGACGACCAGATCGCCGCGCTGGTCTCGCTGGTCGCCCTGATCAACGCGGCCAACCGGCTCGGCGTGATCCTGGACCAGAAGGGGGGTTCCTACGAGCCCGGCATGTTCGCCAGCCTGACGAGCTGACCAGCAGGCACATCCCGGCCCGGCCCGCGACCATCCGATCCGGGCCGGGCGCGGCTACTGTGGGACCTCAGCCCCGGGGGACGAGGGCGAGCTGGCGCGACTGACCCACCAGCCGCCCGGCGCTGTCCCACACCTCGCCGTCCTCTTCGAGGAAGCCGGCGGAGACGAACCGGGTCGCAAAGCGACAGCGGAGCCAGCCCGGTGCCGGCCTGGCCCGGATATGGGCCGTGAGCTCGACCGTCGGCGTCCATGCGATCGGCAGCCGGGCGTTGAAGACGGTGGGCGGGAACGCGTCGACCGCGCACAGCAGGGCGAGGGTGTCGACAGGCTCGGCTCCCGGAAGCCGGAACCAGCCTCGCATCAGCGGCTGTCCGGACTGGTGTCCTACGGCAAAGGCGGCGTCGTCGGGATGCAGGCGCAGATCGACCTGTCCCATGAACGGGGGCGGGAAGGTGCCGGCCGGCTGCACGCGGACGCAGTCCTCGGGTGCGGGCAGTTCGGGAGGTGCGCCCTCGATGAGCTCGGGTCCTTCGGCTCGCGACAGATCGCCGAGCGTTCCGAGCACGGCCAGCAGCGGGCGGGTACCTGCGAACATCGTCGCGGTCCCGGTGGCGAAGCGCTTTCCCTCCTTGATGATCTGGGTCGCGATACGGACGCCGCCCGGCCGGCCCGGGGACAGGTAGTGCGCGGTGACCGTCACGGGGTCCGGCCGCCCGGTGGCGCCGGTCAGGGCGCGGGTGGCCATGGCGAGCAGGTACCCGCCGTTGGCGTTGCCCGCGATTTCCCAGCCCGCGTCGATGGAGGCCAGCCACTCGCCCGCCTCAGCGGGCTGGACCGCCGTCGCACTGGCAAACGGGCCGGCCAGGGGACACCTCGCTAGGACTGGGATTCGCGCCATGCTACCAAGCGGCGACGCGCCTGCCGCAGCCGCCGCGGCCGCAGCCTGCGCCGGTCGGCGATGCGTCGGCCCTCAGATGGCACCCTCGTCGACCGCAAGCTGGATCGGAGCGGCGCGGCCCGCGCGGAACATCAGCCCGCGGCCGAGCGGGCCCGGTCCGGCGTTACGCGGCAGCCTGACGCCGAACAAGTCCCCATCATCCGGCGTGTCCACCGCCACCAGAACGCCGCACCGGGACTTGCGCGCCGTGGCGATGAAGCCCGAGTAGCAGCTGCTCAGGTCCGCGGTGGTGCCGGCCAGGATCAGGCCGTGATCGGCGTCCCGGCCGGAGACGATGATCCGCTCGAGGATCTCCGAGTTCGGCGCGTTGTACAGCATCTCGGCGTCGTCGACGAGCACGACGTAGCGGTCCAGCGGGTTGAGCGTGGCCCGCATGTAATCGACGTCGAGTTCGGATCCGAGGACGGCGAGCACTCCCGGCGTGCCCTCCAGCGAGCGCAGCGGGGAGCGCCGCGGGGCGATCACCAGGACGGGCGTCTGCTGGGCGATCAGCGACCGCGCCATCGTGATGAGCGTGGTCGACCGCCCGCTCCGCGGCGGCCCCGCGACCACGATGCCCGGTCCTTCCTCGGCCACGTCGAGGCCCTGCGGCGACAGCTGGTCCCCGCCGGCGCCGGCCATCGCCCACAGTGGCGACGGCGGGACGAAGTCCGGGTCCAGCCGGTAGGTCTCGGCCACGGTGATCCGCGGCGGGAGCGCGTCGACCCGCAGCGGGCGGTGTCCGGCCGGGAGCCGCCCGTACCGCTGACGTGCGTCGGCGGCGATCCGCCGGAGCGCGCTCACCTGCGCCAGGCCGGCCGGATCCGGGTCGAGCAGCGCGACCTGGGCTTCCAGCGGGTTCGGCTTGGCGTAGAACATGAGCCGGCCGTCGGGCTGGTGCGCCGGGAGGCTGCGCTCCCTGATCTCGGCCAGGGCGCAGTCGCTCCTGTCGGTCAGCCGGAAGATCATCCGGCGGCCGAACACGGTGCCGATCTGGCCGAGCAGCGCGGCCCGGTCGGTGGTGACGACCGCGCGCAGCCCGACCGCGCTGCCCTCGCGGAGCACCTGGAGCAGGCTCTCGACCAGCCGTCCCATGTCGTACTCGCCGAAGGCGGCGACGTACCCCTCCCACCAGTCGAGCAGCAGGAGCATCCAGGGCAGCCTGTCCTCGCCGGAGGTCGCCGCCCGCTGCTCGGCGAGCCCGGCGAACCCCTGCGCGGCGAGCACCTGCTGGCGGCGCGCGATCTCGTTGCGAAGCTTGCTGAGCAGCCGCTCCACCCGGTCGGTCTGCTCCCTGGCCACCACGGCGCCGCAGTGCGGGAGCTCGCTCACCGGCTGCAGGGCGCCGGTGCCGCAGTCGAT
>DAIOWL010000615.1:0-4767 GCA_036758545.1 Streptosporangiaceae bacterium
TCGCGGGACCGCGCCGCCGCGATCGGCTACGCGCATCGCCACAACATCGGCTGACCGCGCGCATGTCCGGTCTCAGTTGAGCTGGCAAGCGCCGGATCAGCATCCAGCAGATATGCCATCACCTCTGCGCCCTGGGTGAGCGCTGGGCGGATCTCGTGGCGGTAGACCGACTCGGTGGTGGCTGTGCGGTCGTGGCCGACTAGCAGGGCGATGCTCTACACGGGCACGCCGCTGGCGGACATGACCGACACGAAGGTATGCCGCATCTCCCGGGGCGCCCAGTCCTCGCCGAGGCCGGCATTCTTGGCGATCAGACGGAACGCGCGGATCACGTTGTTCGCGTTCACCGGCGTGCCCACCGTCGATGCGAAGACCAGGCCGGACTCCTGCCAGAGGTCACCGGCCATCTGCCGGTCTCGTTCCTGCTGTTCCTGCTGCTGGCGAAGCGCTTCCACGCAGCGCCGCGGGAGCGCCAGGGTCCTCCGGGGGTTTCTCCGTCTTGGTGTCGCCGCCCTCGTGCTCCGAACGCCAGACGTAGATCGCAAAGCGGCTTTCGCTCGCCTGAGACGGATCGAATCCGGCGCTGCTGACCGGCTGCCATCCGGCCGGATCTTCCACCCAGGTGACCACGTGGTCCCAGCGCAGCGCCCGGGCCTCCTCGGTCCGGATGCCAACCAGCAGGCTCAGCACCACGTACGCGTGCAGGCGCGTACCTTCCAACGCGGCCAGCAAGGCCTTCGCCTGTTCCAGCGTGAAGTTCTTCGACGGCCTGCCGCTGCTAACCTGAGGCGCCTTTACCAGGGCGGCCACGTTACGCCCGACCAGGTCGTTGGACTCGGCGTGCCGGATAGCCCGTTCCAGCGAGTTCCGGGTGATCTGCAGAGACCTGGTGAAGTAGCGCGTGGCGAGCTTGCTTAGAGCCATCCGGACATCGCCAGCGCTCAACACCCGCAAGGGCCTCGCGCCGATCGCATCGAGCACCGGCCCCAGCAGGCCCTCGTAGAGGGTGCGCGTCCGGTCGGACGTGCCGTCTAGACCCTCGCGCAGCCAGTCGTCCACTGCTTCGCGCACCGTGTAGGTGCTCGAGGACCTGACACCGGAGTTCAGTTCCTGGTGCAGGGCCTGGAGCTTGGCCCGGACTTCCTGCTTGGTCTTGCCGGAGACCTTCCGCCGGATGCGCTTCCCGTCAGGACCGTAGCCGAGCGAGGTCGCACCTATGCACCGGTTCCTCGCGGCGTCCAAGTAAATCCCGTCCTCGCCGAACCCACGGCACCGGACATCGTCGCAGGCCTTTCCCATCGTTCTGGTGGGAATCAGGTCGTCGACTATTTGCGGTTATCGAGGGTTGCTGCGAGGCTGCGGAGATTGCTCCGGACCCTCCGGTTCTGTGCTCTTAGCTGCTGCGGGTCGACCGGGGAGTGCCCAGATGGATGTGTGCTTGATATCGCTGCCTTCTAGCATGCGCTGGCCGGGAACGTCGTAGCTGGCTAGTGGCGTCAGCCGGTCGCGTGGCAGATAGGCCCGGCCCAAGTCGCCAACCAGGACAGCGGCTCCGCGGGCGTAGCCTCGTTCTGCAAACCGCATCACCTTACCGGCCAGATCCCGTTCGTAGAAAGCGTCGGCAACCAGTACCAGATCGGTGCCGGAGCCTGGGAGGTTGTCCTGGTCGAGGACGTCAGCGCAGACGGCCAGGACCGTTACGCCGTTGGCAGTAGCGTTCATGCGGATAGCTACGGCAGCGACCGGGTCGATGTCATATGCGGTTACGGCTGCTGCACCGGCCTTGGCAGCTGCAATGGCCACCAGCCCCGAGCCGGAGGCAATGTCGATTGCGTGCCGGCCTCGGATAGTCTCCGGATGGTCCAGAAGGTAGCGGGCCAGCGCCAGCCCGCCAGCCCACGCGAACGCCCAGAACGGCGGATCCAGCCCGGTCCGCCCTGACGTCAGCTCTGTGCGCTGCCACAAGCTGATCGGATCATCGGCTTGATGCAGCCGGATATCTGGAACCAGCGGCACAGACCTAAGCTGGGTGCCAGTTTGGATGATCTCCGGCGTAGCCCGTCGTGCCCCGGCGCTGCCGGTCATTGTGGTCCTCCAGGGATCTGACGAAATCTTCCGGCATAACCTATGACCGGGCAGCCCGCCACGTGACGTGCCGGCCAGTAGACCCTTGTCTGTATGCGCCGCCCGCTGTTCGCCAGGGTCATCTGCGGCGGCGCGGCGCCTTGGTAAGGCGTTAGCCGGTGACCTTGACGTTTTCCGCCTGGGGCCCCTTCTGGCCCTGGGTGATGTCGAACTCGACCTTCTGCCCTTCCTCCAGGCTGCGGTAGCCATCACCAGTGATTGCGCTGAAATGCACGAACACGTCCTGGCCGCCCTCGACCGCGATGAAGCCATAGCCTTTGTCGCCGTTGAACCACTTCACAGTGCCCTGCGTCATCTTGACCTCTTGGTTGTGCATGGCGCAGCCCCGCCACGGCGCGGGCTGCGCTTGCCACTTGGGTTTGGTCAGCCTGCCACAGAACCCGCAGGAGCGGAAACCGGGTGGCTGGCTAATTACCCGCAGCTGGAACTTTTCTCCGCCGGCCAGCCCACGGCCCGGTCACCGTGCTGACCGAGCTGTCCAGGGCTTCTCCAGGCTGATCATGACTACAGGATGGCGTGCGACACGAGATCGCATGCGGTGAGCGGAACGCGTCGAAGGAGGATCTTCGACACAGGGCAGAGCCGGACGCTGCGGTGGCCGCGGCGTCCGCAGGCCGCCGCGCTGGTCGCCGCATTGGCCGATCCGAACCGGGGGTGTGACGCGATCGTGATCGGGGAATACGAGCGGGCGTTCTAAGGGAACCAGTACGCGTCGATGGCACCGACCGGGATGGCTGCTACGAGGGGCGGTAGCGGTGATTCGGCGGTTCCGTGCGGGTCCTCCGCACCCGCGTGTGCGCTAAGGCGACCTGCTCAAGGCCCATCCGGCGAAGCCCGGACGGTACAGCGGGGGATCCTGATGGCCGCCGGGCCTCTCAGTGAAGCCGCTATCACGAGGCTGCTGCCGGAAACTCGGGCACCTGCCGCCGTCACCCAGGCGCCCGGGTGCAATGGCCCGCACTGCGCACCAGCTACCGCGCTCGTGCGGCCCGCGAGGGCATCCGGGGTGGCCGCGGTCGTGCCGTCCGCTCATTGGTTACGCGCGGCGCCATGCCCCGAGCTAGTCCGGTTGCCTGGGGGGGTGGCTAGGGTGCGCAGCGGGGCGAGCGGCCCGTTTGAGGAACTGTCACCTGTGGACTGGTTTGAGGTCAGTCTTCCTCCGGGCCTGCAAGGGCCACGAGCTGGGTCCGGGACCGAGCGGCGGTGATGCGGAGCAGGTTTTCGACATGCTTTTCAACGGTGCGCGGCGACAGATGCAGCCAGGCCGCGATCTCCTTGTTCGAGATGCCCGCGGCGACCAGCCGGAGTACGTCGGCCTGCCGGTCGGTGATGCCCAGCTGTGACCAGCGGCTGGGCTGTGGTCTGGCCAGCAGTTTCCGGCAGCTGGCGGCCAGCGGCTCTATCTGGTACCGGCCGAACACGGCGGCCGCTGCCTCTAGCCACGACCGTGGCTGACCCCAGCCCTGGGCCAGCGCCGGCTCGGCCGCGACCAGCCGGGCCAGGTCAGCCCAGACCGGGTAGTGCTGCAGGTCGAGGTCGGCCGCTGCCGCTAGGTCGGTGGCGCGGAATCCGTCATCGGCCCGGCCGGCCAGGATCGCGTCGGCGTAGCCGAGGAATCCCCGGTTGGCCCGGTTGACGGTCAGGCCGATCGCCCGGGCGTGGCTGATTGCTTCCGCCGCCGTCCCCTCGCCGTGCGCGGCGAGCAGCAGGGGCCACAGGCCGCGGTAATGTGCCGGGCCGCCAGGGGGCCCGCTGTCGAGGACGGCGATGCCCCGGCGCAAGTCGTCCATAGCCCGGGCCATATCACCGTTCAGCAGCGTCAGCATCGCCCGCGCTCCGGCGAGGGCGCTGCCTTCGATTTCCGGGTCGCCGGGAGCGGCCGCGCAGGCCTGGGCAATGTACTGTTCCATCCCGGCGGCGTCGCGCCGCAGCGCGCATACCTCGGCCCGGAGGACGAGCACGATGGCCCGGGTCTGGCCCAGCCTGAGCCGGGTGCTGGCTGCGAGCGCGGTCTCGGCGTGACGTTCGGCTGCACCGAGGTCGAAACGGAACATGGCCGCGGCGGTAAGCTGAAGGCCGATAACCGCACCGGCGCTGGCCGCGCCTAGTTCTTCGGCGAGGCGCTGCGCTTGGGACAGGCGGGTATCACCCGCCCGGTCGAACATCTCGATGGTGCCGAGTTCGTGCAGGGCACGCAGCCGCCACAGGGCGAGCCCGGCCGCGTCCGCCGTGCCCAGAGCCTGCTCGAAAGCGGCCCGGGCGCCGTCCAGGTCGTTGACCCGGCGGACCCGGCCCACCAGCTCCAGCGCCCGGCAGCGGATCTCGGGGCTGGCCGCGGCCGAGGCGAGAGCGTTCTCGGCCAGGGCGCAAGCCCGGCTGGACTCGTCGTCGGCCAGCGCAACCTCGGCGTCGAGCACGGCGGCCTGGACGTCGAGGCCCGGTTCGGGCTCGGCGGCGAGCAGGTCGCGGACGATAGCGATGTGCCGCCGCGCGGTCGTCCACCTGGTGCCGTCCACCGCGGCGTGGGCCAGCTTCAGGTGGATACCCGCCTGCCGGGTGGCGGCCCCGCCGCCCGGCGTGAGCTGGGCGATGAGGCGATCCCCGATCCGCATCGCCTCGTCT
>DAIOWL010000616.1:0-4759 GCA_036758545.1 Streptosporangiaceae bacterium
CGGGTCCGTAGGCGAAGCCGGCTATCGCGCCAAACGCGGCGAACGCGGCCGCGGCGAGCAGGACATCGTTGAGGCCACTGGCGGTGCCGGCGCGGGCGGCGTGGGTGACCGCGGCGCGGGCGGCGGGCGGGAGCTGGGCGGCTACCCGGGTGCCAGCCCCGGAGGCGACCGCGGTGGCTAGCCGGTGGGCGGCGCCGGGCGGGGCGGGCAGGCCGGCCAGGGCGTGCAGGGTGGCGGTGGTGACGCGGGAGGCGTAGAGGGCGCCGAGCACGGCCACGCCGGTGGCGGTGCCGACCTGGCGCAGCGTGTTCACCAGGCCGGCGGCCATCCCGGCGCGGGCCGGCTCCACCGCCGCAAGCGCGGCCGAGGCCAGGCCGGTGGAGGTGATGCCGAGGCCGATCCCGGCCAGGATCAAGCCGGGCAGCAGCACGAGCCAGGTGGACGTGGCGGTCAGGTGGGCCATCGAGGCCAGCCCGGCCGCGGCCGAGGCCATGGCCACGCCCAGCAGCACCCGCATCGCCACCGTGCCGATCAGCCGGCCGGTCAGGAGAGCGGCCGCGAAGGAGACCAGCGACAGCGGCAGGAACCGCAGCCCGGCCTGGACCGGGGAGTAGCCGAGGGTGTTCTGGATGTACAGCGACAGGTAGATGATCATCCCGATGACCGTCGCCGAGATCGCGAACGCCACGAACCCGGTCGCGGCAAAGCTGCGCCGGGCGAACAGGCGCAGGTCGGCCATTGGCGCGGCGGCGATGCGCAGCTCGTATATCACGAACCCGGCGAAGGCCACGGCTGCGGCCGCGAGCAGGGCCACGATCGCCGGGCTCGCCCAGCCCAGCGCGTTGCCGCGGATCAGCGCGAACATCAGCGCGGTCAGCGCCACGGTGATCAGGGCCGTGCCCACCCAGTCGGCTCGCCCGCCGGGCGGGTCGCGGGACTCGCGCAGCCGGGCCATCGCGCCCGCGAACGCCGCCACGCCGATGGGCAGGTTGACGAAGAAGATGAACCGCCAGCCCAGTGTGTCGGTCAGCACCCCGCCGACCAGCGGCCCGATCGCGCTGGCGCCGCCGAGCGTGGCGCCGAAGACGCCCAGCGCCCGGGCCAGGGCGGCGCCGGAGAACTCCGCGCGCAGCAGCGGCGTGGCGGTGGCGAACAGCACCGCGCCGCCGACTCCCTGCAGCGCGCGGAACAACTCCAGCGCCAGCGCGGTCCAGGCCAGCGCACACGCCAGCGACCCGGCGGTGAAGATGACCAGGCCGGCCAGGAACAGCCGGCGCCGGCCCAGCCGGTCACCCAGGGTGGCCGCCGGCAGCAGCAGCACCGCCAGCACCAGGGCGTAGGCGGCGCTCACCCACTGCAGGTCCGACAGGCTCGCCCGCAGCTCCCGCTGGATCGATGGCAGCGCCACGCTCACCACGGTGATATCTAGCAGCAACATGAACGCCGCCGTGCACACCAGCGCGAGGGTCCAGCGCTGCCGCGACGACGTCTTCGGGATTTCAGCCATCTACCTCACCATCCCAAGAGGTCACGATGATGCCCTTAACGATCTCGCCGCCGCTGGTCGCGGACGCGGACAGCGACATGGCTGTCGTCGCGGGGATGGCCAGCGCGATCCCTGCCGCCAGTGCCCCTGTGACCTTTGATTTCATCGTTTCTCCCGGAATAGCTGGTACTGCTGACGATCGCGGAGCGGCGCACCCGTCGCACCCGCGACAAGTACTGGTCTGGATACTGGCCTGCCGGGGGTGTGGACCCCTGGCCCGCCTCGGGCTACCACATGGCGCTGTGCTCATCGGGTGGTGTCTCGTAACTGCGGCCCGGCGTGCGCTACGCGTGCCTACCACATGCAGAAGGCCCTTTCTCTATTCGAGAAAGGGCCTCTGAGCGTCGAAGCCGGGCCCTGGCGGCTGCACCGGCACACCACCATGACCCTGCCGTCGGGCACTGACGAGTTCGTGGTCGCTCTGAAGCAGGGACGGTTCGCGGACCTGCGTCGCCGTGGCTGGCCGCGGAGGTTTACAGGGTGCCGGTGAGAGCCTGGAGGCCCAGGCTGGCTGTTGCGACTGTGATCCAGAGCACGGCGCCGAGGATCAGGGGGCGGGCACCGGCCTTGCGGAGCGCGGCGACGTTGGTAGACAGGCCGATCGCGGACAGCGCGACGGAGACGAGGAACACCGACGCGTGCTCGAGGGGGGAGTGCGCGCCGGCCGGGATGATGCCGCAGGAGTTGACGGCGGCCACAAGGACGAAACCGATCAGGAACCAGGGCACGAGCTTGATGGCGCGGCGCGGGGACATGCGGGCGGATGCGAGAGCGGCCGGAGAGGCGGGGGCGTCCGCAGCGCCGTCGCGGGCCGCGGCTGCTGGGGCGGTCGCGATGACGGGACCCCGCTGCTTGCGGGCGGTCAGCGTGGCGAGGCCCAGGCAGATCGGGATGATCATGAGCGTGCGGACCAGCTTCACCACGACCGCGTGGCTGGTCGCGGCGGTGCCGTATGTCGTCGCCGTCGCCACAACGGACGACGTGTCGTTGACCGCCGTGCCTGCGAACAGGCCGAATGACTGCTGGCTCATGCCAAGCGCGTGCCCGAGGAGCGGGAAGACCAGGACTGCCGCGATGTTGAACAGGAAGATCGTGGAGATCGCGTAGGCGATGTCGGCCGACGCGGCCTCGATCACCGGGGAGACCGCCGCGATCGCCGATCCGCCGCAGATCCCCGTGCCCACGCCGATCAGCGTGCGCAGGTCGCCTGGGACGCCGAGCAGTCGCCCGTAGAGCCACGCTGCGGCGAGGCAGATGGCGAGCGTGCCGAGCATGACCGGCAGCGAGGACACGCCGACCCTGGCCGCCTCGGCGATCGAAAGCTGCGCGCCGAGCAGGACCACCGAGCACTGCAAAATAAAGGTGCTCGCCCACTTCACCCCGGGCCCGAAGCGCGCGCCTGGCTTAACGACGATCGCGATGACGGCGCCGATGACCGCCCCAGGAACCGCGCTTCCGATCAGCGGCACGTACTGTCCCACGACCGTCGCCGCTGCCGCGACGGCGAGTGCCAGCGCGAGCCCGGGGGCAATGGCCTGCGCGCGGCGGGCGGCACGGCGCGGGCGGGAGGCGTGAGAGGGAAACAAAGGGCCCCGCTGGATGCTCTCGGCATCCCACGTCCGCCGCTCGAGGTTCGCTACGGCGGGGGAGTCATGCAGGGCGGTCATAGTCATTCCAGGGTCGCCAAGATGCTGGCCCGCGGGAAGGAGAGCCGCCTTGTGGGGGTACAAGCTAGCGTTGTACCTGGCGGCAACCATGGTCAGATGGGTGGGAGGCGCGGGGACGATGAGCGAGGCGGTGCAGGACCTGGGCGCGCTGCGGGCGCTGCGCGAGGTGGGCAGGCGCGGGTCCATCGCCGCCGCCGCCACGGTGCTCGGCGTCTCGCAGCAGGCGCTGTCCGCTCGGATGCGGACGCTGGAGCGGACGATGAACGTCCCCCTGCTCGTCCGCTCGCCGGGCGGATCCCACCTCACTGAGCAGGGACGCCTCATCGTCGGCTGGGCCGAGGACGTGCTCGACGCCGCCGACCGCCTTGAGGCCGGGCTGCGGTCGATCGGGTCCGGTGTGTTGCACCGGCTGGCCATCGCCGCTAGCCAGACCGTCGCCGAGCACCTCGTGCCGCACTGGCTAGTCGAGCTGCGCGGTATCGAGCAGGCCAGCGCCGAGCAGGCGCCCGGATTCACGCCGACTGTGGTGGAACTCACCGTCGCCAACTCCACCCGGGTCATCGAGCTGGTCAGGGACGTTAACGTGCGGCTTGGCTTCATCGAGACCCCGCACCTGCCGGGTGACCTGGTCACGGCGCGCCTACGCGACGACGAGATGCTCGTGGTCACCGCGCCGGGCCATCCGTGGGCGCGCCGCCGGCAGCCGCTGTCACTGGCCGAGATCGCCGCGACGCCGATGGTCATGCGGGAGGCCGGCAGCGGCACCAGGGTCACCCTGACCGACCACCTGGCCGCCCAGCATCCGCCGCTCAGCGCGCGGATCGCGATGGAACTCGGTACGAGCGCGGCGGTACGCTCAGCGATCGCGGAGGGCGTCGGGCCGGGCGTGCTCAGCCGGCTGGCCGTCCGCGACGACCTCGTACTCGGCCGGCTGGTCGCCATCGAGGTCGCCGGACCGCCGCTGATCAGGCAGCTCACCGCCGTCTGGCGCCCTGACCTCGACCCGCTGCCGCCCGAGGCCGCGCGCCTCCTCGCGGTCGCGAAGGGCATCGCGCTGGCCCGCGAATGACCGCCGTCTGGCGGCCCGGGCCGGGGCCCTGCCGGTCCCGGCCTGGCTGCTTTTCGTGGCGGAGAGAGCGTGATCTTTCCCGGCTCACCAATGATCTTCATGTGAAGGGCCGGGCAGCTTCTCATTAGCGAGGCTAACCAGATTCGGGGGAGCCGGATGGGGAGTGAGCGAATGCCGACTCTGGGCTATGCAGAGCCACGTCCGGCGACGATCAACCCAGCTATCTGGCTCTTCAGGCGACGCCAAGCGACGTTCCGCCACAGATCGGGCACCGTACAAGCGAGGGGCCACAGGTTCGAACCCTGTTGCGCCCACCAGCGTCAACTGGCCTCTTGGCAGGGTCCGCCGGGATGGCAACCGGGAGCTATGTCGCAGGCGTGGGGCGCGTCTGAAGCTAGACGAGCGTACTGATGGCTTTGTGTACTGAGGCGATCGCGCTGGCGCCCTCGCCGGTGGCTGCGGCGACCCGCTTCATCG
>DAIOWL010000617.1:0-2345 GCA_036758545.1 Streptosporangiaceae bacterium
GGCCGCGTGCCGACCGCCCCCGGCAACCAATGAATGTGGCGTTCTACCGGATAGATCCGGTAGAACGCCACAACCACTGAATTCCTACCTGTGGCCTCGGGGGGCGGTGCGGTTGGTGTGGGCAATGGGGCGGGTATGGCGATGAGGGTGGCGTGGCCAGCCGTGGACTAGCGAACCGGGCGATGCGGCTACGCGCGGGCGGCTACATGCGGGCGGCTACATGTAGAGCCCGCCGTTGACCGGGTAGACCTGCCCGGTGATGTAGGCCGACTCGGGGTCGGCCAGGAACTCCACCACCCGGGCGACCTCGTTGGGCTCGCCGAGCCGGCCCACCGGGATATTGGCGATGAGCTTGTCCATCACGTTGCCGGGGACGGCCGCGGTCATGTCGGTGGTGATGTAGCCGGGGGTGACCGCGTTGACCGTGATGCCCTTCGCCGCGGTCTCCAGGGCCAGGCTCATCGTCAGCCCGAAGAGCCCGGACTTGGCCGACGCGTAGTTGGCCTGGCCGAACCCGCCGGACGAGCCGATCACCGAGGAGATGTTGACGACGCGGCCGTAGCCGCGGTCGAGCATGTGCTGCAGGATGGCCCGGGACAGGTAGAACGCCCCGGACAGGTTGACGTGGATGACGTGGTCCCATTCCTCGGGACTCATCTTGCGCATCGTCTTGTCCACCGTCACGCCGGCGTTGTTGACCAGGATGTCCAGCTGCCCGTGCTGCTCGAGCACCTCGCCGATGACCCGCTCGCAGTCAGCGTTGGAGCCGATGTTGCCCTGGTGGATGGTCACCCCGTGATCCGCGTACTTGTCGGCGAACTGCTGGGCCGCGTCGCGGTTGGACGAATAACCGGCCGCGACGCGCACGCCGCGGTTCATCAGCCGTTCGCCGATGGCTAGCCCGATCCCGCGGATTCCCCCGGTTACCAGTGCGACCTGCCCGTTCATGTCGGCCATGCCTTGAACCTCCGTTCGGTGTCGTACGGTCGGGCAGACAGCCGCGATCAGCCGAACACGTACTCCCCAGGAGCGTCCGCGATGGCCGGGTGCTTCCTGCTGCCCATGTGCGGCGGCTTGATAAGTTCGCCCGCGCGGGATTCGGACCAGGCGGTCCAGTCCTCCCACCACGAGCCAGACTGCTTGGTGCCGGAACGGCGCCACGCCTCCGGGTCCGGCACGGCGGCCGTGTCGTCGCCGGTCGCCTCGTGCCAGGCCTTCGGGCCGGGCGGGTTGACGATGCCGGCGATGTGGCCGCCGCTGGACAGCACGTAGCGCACGTTGCCACCCATCAGCCCGACCGTCTTGTAAGAGCCGTGCCAGGGCACGATGTGGTCGTTGATCGCGCCGACCACGTACGTGTCGCTCTTCACCGAGGACAGCGACAGCTGCTGGCCGAGCAGCTCGAGCTCGCCCCGGGCCAGCTCGTTGCGCATGTACAGCGAGCGCAGGTAGAACGAGTGCATGGCGGACGGCATGCGGGTGCTGTCGCCGTTCCAGGCCAGGATGTCGAAGGCCGGCGGCTCCTGGCCCATCAGCCAGTTGGACACCACGTAGCTGAAGATCAGGTCGTTGGCGCGCAGCATGTCGAAGGTGCCGGCCATCTGGCTGGCCTCCAGGACGCCCTTCTCCGCCATCTGCTTCTCCAGCCGCCGCACCGTCTTCTCGTCGGTGAAGGCGCCGAGGACGCCGGGCTCGCTGTAGTCGAGCAGCGTGTTGAGCAGCGTGATCGAGCCGATCCTGTCGTCGCCCTTCTCGGCGAGGTAGGCGGCGAGCATGGCGGTCAGCGCGCCGCCCAGGCACAGGCCGATGATGTCGATCTTGGGTGCCCCGGTGATCTCGGCGATGACGTCGAGCGCCTCCCGCGGGCCGTGGATGAGGTAGTCATCCAGGGTCGTGCCGCCCATGGAGGGATCCGGGTTGCGGTAGGAGATCGCGAACACGGTGCGCTCGTGCTGCACCGCCCACTCCAGGAAGCTGCGGCCGGGGGCCAGGTCCATGACGTAGTACTTGTTGATCCACGGCGGGCTGGCCAGTACCGGGATCGCGTGCACCTTGGGTGTCTGCGGCGCGTACTGGATGAGTTCCATCAGCTCGTTCTTGAACACGACCTTGCCCGGCGTGGCGGCGAGGTTCTCGCCGACCCGGAACGGCCGGGTGTCGACCTGGCGCGGCCGGCCCTTGTTGTTGAGCACGTCGTCGACGAAGTGGCTGGCCCCGGCGACCAGGCTGGCCCCGCCGGTCTCGAACATCCGCTTCAGCGCGGCCGGGTTGGTCAGCAGGAAGTTGGTCGGGGCGAGCGCGTCCATCAGGAAGCCGGTCGCGAGCGCGGCCTTGGCGTCGTCCAC
>DAIOWL010000617.1:2445-4756 GCA_036758545.1 Streptosporangiaceae bacterium
CGCCGCAGCACCGAGAACGTGGACGAGCCGAGGCCGGCCGCGTCCACCGAGCCGAACACATCGGCGTCCGGCGCCAGCGACGCGGCGGCCGCCTCAGCGGCCTGCCACGCCGTCTCCTGTGCGGTCATCTGCATGCCCTCCCGGGTGTGGTGCTGCGCAGGGAACGTCTCCGACGCTACTTCGCCCCTGGTACGCGCGTAAAGAACCCTAGGCTCCCCGTGAGGGGCACGCCGAAACCTTAGCGCCAGTGGGTGAGCGGCACCGGGCCCCGGCTCAGCACGGTTCGGATGGCGAAAACGCTGTGCGCGGTGAGCACGGGCGGGACGGCCAGGATCTCGTCCAGCAGGATCTTCTCGTAGTCGGCCAGGTCCTGAGCCGCCACCTCGACCATGAAGTCGTCGGAACCCGTGACCACGTAGCAGGCCACCACGGCCGGGATCGCCATCAGCGCGCGCTCGACCTCGAGCGACGTCGAGCGGGAATGCCCGTCGACCTTCAGCCCGATGAAGGCGGTCAGGCCGAGCCCGGCCCTGGTCCGGCTGATCTCCGCGCGGTAGCCCTCGATGATGCCGCTGGCCTCGAGCGCCTTGACCCGCCGCAGGCAGGCCGAGGGGGACAGCGAGACCGCCTCGGCCAGGTCTACGTTGGCGATGCGGCCGTCGCGCTGCAAGGTGGCGAGGATGGCGCGGTCGGTACGGTCTCCAAGCTCTGGCATGAAAGTCATCATATCGCCTTCTTGGCCGCACAGTATTGCGCTAACAGCGGTGATATACGCAATCTTTGCCATCGCGTGCGACGCGTTTTCGCCGATGATTGCTGTATGAGCACCTCACCGGCACGAACCCTCCCGCTGTCAGTCCCGCGAGCCAGCGCGCTGTACATCGGCGCCCTGTTCGGCCCGGGTCTCCTGCTCCTGCCTGGCCTGGCCGCGCAGCAGGCCGGGCCGGCCTCGATCATCGCCTGGGTGGCGCTGCTCGGCCTGTCCGCGATCTTCGCCACGGTGTTCGCCGCGCTCGGCCGTAAAGTGCCGGGCGCGGCCGGCGCGGCCGGGTACGCCGCCGCCGGCCTCGGCCGCCGGGCCGCGACGATGACCCGGTGGTGGTTCCTGGTCGGCGTCGTGTCCGGCGCGCCGATCGTCTGCCTCATCGGCGCCAGCTACGTGACCGCACTGACCGGCGGCGGCCCGCTGGTCCGCGGCGCCGTCGCGGCCGGCCTGCTGCTTGCGGTGCTCGGCCTGGCGCTCGGCGGCGTCCGCGCCAGCACGATGGCCCAGTTGCTGCTCGTCGCGCTGCTGATCGTCGTGGTGGTGACCGCGGTGGCCGGCTCGTCGTCCGCGGCCCGCCCGGCCAACTGGACCCCGTTCGCGCCGCACGGCTGGCTGTCCATCGGCCGGGCGGCCGCCACCTTGATGCTCTCGTTCGTCGGCTGGGAGGCGGTGGCGCCGCTGACCGGGCGGCTGCGCGCCGGCCAGCTGTCCCGGGTCATCGGCATCGCGTTCACCGTGACCGCCGTGCTCTACCTGGGGCTGGCCGTCGCCACGGTCAGCTGCCTGGGCCACGGCGCGGACCTGAACGTGCCGCTCGCCGACCTGCTGCAGCTGGCCATCGGCCCGGCCGGGCGGGCGGTAGCCGCCGTGGCCGCGCTGGTCCTCACGGCCGGCTCGGTCAACGCCTACATTTCGGGGGCGACCGAGATGCTGCGCGAGCTGACCGCCGTACCCGGTCAGAAGGGGCCGAACGGTCATGGCTGCCCGCCCCGGCTTTCGGCTCACGCCCTGCTCGGCATCATCGCCCTGGTCGGCCTGCTGCTCATCGGACTGTCCGCGCTGGGCCTGGCCGACATCGTCGCCTTGGTCAGCGTGCCGACCGCGATGTTCCTGTGCGTGTACCTCAGCTGCACCGCGGCCGCGACCCGCATCCTGGCCGGGCCGGCCCGGGTGGCCGCCGCCGTCGCGGTGCTGGCGGTGCTCGCGGTCCTGGCCTTCTGCGGCTGGCAGGCCCTGCTGGCCGTCGCCGTCGTCGCCGTGGTTGTCGGCCTGCCCAGGCGGACGATCAGCTCCTCGTCGTCGCGCCGCAGCCGGCACCCGCTGACGGTCCCGCTCTTCTCCACCCGGACCGGTACCGCCATCGATCATCCGTGATGGGTGAGCCCCGCCAGGCCGCCGGCGGGGAGCCTGTCGGTAGGCCTTACCTGAGGGATGGGAAGCAGTGATGGAGGAATTTACCCTGGGGGCCCGGGCCAGCTGCCCCGATGGTTTCTGCGGCGTGGTCAGCGGGACGATCGTGGACCCGGCCGCCCGAACCGTCACGCA
>DAIOWL010000618.1:0-4755 GCA_036758545.1 Streptosporangiaceae bacterium
GGCTGGCCTGCGGAGGGCCATGCGGGTGGCTGCTCCTGGCCCGGCCCGGCGGACGGCCAGGCGGGAGGCTGGTCCGCGGAGGGCCACGGCGACGGCTGGTCGCCCTGATCTGACGGCTGGCCCTGGCCCCATGGCGGCGGCTGGCTCACGGTGTCCCCTCCAACGCGGCGCTGACGGCCGCGCTCCCCCGGCAGGGGAGGCGCCGAAGGCCGTCACGGTGCACGGTAATGCATTCGCCAGCATCGCGCAGGGGTGCATGCTGACCTCGGCCTCGAGATTGTGAGAGCGTCTGACCATGGATGCTGCCGCTGTGAACGTGGCCGGCGACGACGACGCGCCGGGGCGCGCCGGCTACCGGCGATCGGCCGGATCGCCACGGGGCGAGGCCAGGCGCCGGGAACTGCTGGACCGGGTGACCGACGACCTCGCGGCCAACGGCCTGGTGGACTTCTCGCTCCGGCGGGCGGCGCGCGCCGCCAGTACCACGCACAAGGTGCTGCTCTACCACTTCGACGGGGCCGAGGACCTGCTCGCGCAGGCCATCTTCCAGCTGCGCGCGCGGCGCATCGGCAACGCGGTGGCCGCCATCGCCGCGGGACCGGCGGGCCAGACGCTGGCGGAGCGGATCCGCGCCGTCTGGCCCGCCCTGCTGGGCGAGGAATCCCGGGTGCTCGACCAGGCCATGGGGCTGATGATGTACGACCCGGTGCGCTATGCCGAACTCGGCCGGGGGGCATCCCAGCAGTACCTGCCGACGCTGCTGTCGCTCTGCCCGCCGGAATGGACCGGCCGGCGCAAGCTCGAGGTCGCCGAGATGATCCTCGCCACCCTGCGCGGCTTCCTCATCGACGCACTGACCAGCGGAAACACCACCGGGGTTGAGGCCGGGTTCGAGGCCCTCGCCCGCGCGCTCGACCGCGAGGAGGCCGCCGGGGCCTAAACGGATAGACATCTTGTGAACCACGTGGTTCACTTCTGCTGAGAACGAATTCTGGACGTCGATATGGGGGCATCCATGGAACGGCAGAAAATCAGGTTCGCCAGCGGAGACACCGAGTGCGCGGCCTGGCACTACCCCGGGACCAACGGCGGCTGCGTGGTCATGACCGGCGGGTTCGCAGTAACCAAGGAACCGGGAACCGACCTGTTCGCCAGGCGGTTCGCCGACGCCGGGTTCACCGTCCTGGCCTTCGACTACCGCCACCTGGGCGAGAGCGGCGGGCAGCCGCGCCAGGTGCAGCGCGTCGGCGAGCAGCTCGCCGACTGGCGGGCCGCGATCGGCTGCGCCCGGGCGCTGCCCGGGGTCGACCCGGCCCGGATCGCGATCTGGGGTTTTTCCGCCTCGGCAGGCCACGTCTTCCGCATAGCCGCGGGCGACCCGGGTCTGGCCGCGGCGATCGCCCAGACGCCGTACGTCGACGGACCGGCCGCGTCGCGCAACGCGGCGCGGTACCAGAAGCCGGCCGCCATGCTTCGCTTCGCCGGCGTGGGCATCGCCGACGCCGTCGGCGCCCTGGCCGGCCGTCCGCCGAGGCTGGTGCGGCTCGCCGGGCCGCCGGGAACCGTCGCGATGCTCACCACGCCGGATAGCCAGGATGGCAGCAGGGCGCTCGATCCGGACGGCAGGTACCGGGACTGGAGGCAGGAGGTCGCCGCCCGTTCGGCCCTTCGCCTTGGTTTCTACCGGCCGGGACGGTTCGCGAGCCGGGTGCGGTGCCCGCTGCTGGTCCTGGTCTGTGACCAGGACCGGTCGGTCCTGGCCGAGCCCGCCGTCCGCGCGGCCGGCCGGGCGCCGCGGGCCGAGCTGGTCCGGATGCCAGGCGGGCACTACGAGCCGTTCCTTGACGGCCACGAGCGGGCCGTCGAGGCCGAACTGTCCTTCCTGCGCCGGCACCTGCTCGGCGAGCCGGTGACCAGCCGGCCGGCCGCGACCCCGGAGTCCGCGGGACGGCCGGCGTGAACGCGATCGAGTTGTCCGCCGGGACGATCGAGTACCAGGACACCGGCGGAGACGGACCGGTGCTCGTGCTGCTGCACGGGCTGATGATGGACGCCTCGCTGTGGGACGAGGTGATCGCCGGCCTATCCCCCGGCCACCGCTGCGTGGCGCCGACCCTGCCGCTCGGGGCGCACCGTCACGCCATGGATCCCGGAGCCGACCTGTCGCTGCCCGCGATAGCCCGGCTGGTCGCCGAGTTCCTGGACCGCCTGGACCTGCGCGGCGTCACCCTCGTCGGCAACGACACCGGCGGGGCGCTTGTCCAGCTGCTCATGGGCGACGGCAACACACGGGTAGCCCGGGCCGTGCTCGTCTCGTGCGACGCGTTCGACAACTTCCCGCCTGGCCTGACCGGAAGGACACTGCTGCTCTCGGGGAAGCTCCCGCCGCCGTTGTTCGGGGTGTTCATGCAGCAGATGCGGCTGCGGGCGGTGCGGCGGCTGCCGATCGCGTTCGGCTGGCTGACGAAGCGAGGTGACGCGGCCACGGCCCGGTGGATGAGGCCGGTCCTGACCAGGCCCGAGGTCCGCCGCGACACCGTGCGGATGCTCCGGGCCGCGGCCGCCGACACGCGCTTCCTGCTCGCGGCGGCCGAACGGCTGCCCGGCTTCGACCGCCCCGCTCTCGTCGTCTGGGCCAGCGGGGACCGGGTGATGCCGCCCGAGCACGGCCCGCGGCTGGCCGGGCTCCTCCCGCAGGGACGGCTGGCCGAGGTCGATGACAGCTATACGCTCATTCCGCTGGACCAGCCCGCCAGGCTCGCCCAGATCATCCGGGATTTCGGCGCTGAACGAGAGACAGGGCCGTCACGACATGCAGGCCACAGGTCGTGACTGGGTCGACGGCCTCCGGTTGCGGATGTTCAGGAATTTATGTCGCAGCCATGTCGCTGGGACCAGGTGGGGGCCGAACGTTCCGGGGACGGTGGCAGCGAGCGTGCGATCATGAGGTACACCCTGACGGTTGGCTTGCTGGTCTGTATGCCCACGGTGGCGCTCCTGGCCGTGGCGGGCGTGGCTGTGCTGGCCGGGAATCTGCGCCATCGGCTGGGGCGGGAAGCTGACCACCGGCAGCGAGAACGGGACATGGCGGATGCCTATGTATCCGGCCTCCGCTTCGCGTTCGGGCACGACCGGGATCAGCTTCACGACGAGTCTCTTCCCTGCCGCTTAACCGCGGATGCCGTGTCGCGCACCGCATAAGGTGAGCGTTAACGGTGAAGGGAGGTTGCGACATGCGACGACTCCTCGCCCTGATGCTCGGAGTCCTTGGCGTGCTCGCGGCAATCGGGCTGTCGGGTTCCCCGGCTCGGGCCGACACGCTGGCGGACTGCCTGGGCCAGCACCACGTCTGCGTCACCAGCGACGGACGCAGCCTCGTCTCCCAGAGCCAGCAGACGCAGCTGGAACAGGCCATCGGCAACGATGACATCTACCTGGTGGCCGCGGCGTCAGGCTCGGCCGGCTACGACGCCGCGATGCGCCAGATCATCGGCACGCTGGGCGGCGAGAAGAAGCAGTTCGTCGTCGGCTTCCTGGATAGCAGGCTGCGGCATTTCGGCGCCGACAACCGGGGCGTGCTGGAAGCCGGCGCGGCCGCGAACATCGCCACCACCGTCGTGCAACAGCACCAGTCCGACCAGGACGTCTTCGCCGCGCTGCAGGACTTCGTCCGCGATGTGCAGCAGGAGGCGCAGGATCCGGGTTCTTCGGGCGCCGCGGCCGGGCCGCCTTCTCATACGCTGCGCAACGTCCTGATCGTCCTCGGCGTCATCCTGCTCGTGGTGGTGCTCGGCGGCTTGTTCATCTGGCGCCCGCGCCGCCTGCGCAGGCAGCGGGACCTCGCCGAGGCCAAGGCCGCGGCCCAGGACGACCTGCTCGCGCTCAGCAACCGGATCACCGACCATCAGAACGACGTCTCCGTGCAGAGCAACCCGGAGGCCGCGGCCGAGCAGGCCGCCGCGCTGGCCGCCTACGAGCGCGGCACCGCGGCCCTGGACGCGGCCCGGCGGCCCGCCGACATGCAGGCGGTGAGCCGGAACATCGCTGAGGGCCAGTACCGCCTGGCCTGCGCGGAAGCCGTCGCGAACGGTGAGCCCAAGCCCGGTCGGCGGCCGATGTGCTTCTTCGATCCGCGGCACGGCATGTCGGTGGCCGATGTCTCCTGGGCGCCCCCGGACGGCGGCCCGAGCCGGCTGGTCCCGGTGTGTGCCATGGACCTGCGCAAGATCGAGCAGGGCATCCAGCCGGAGATCCGCAGGGTGGAGGACACGTCCGGCGCGCGGGTCCCGTACGTCAACACCGGCTTCGCCCCCGCGTACTGGGGCGGTTTCGGCTACGGCGGAGCCGCTCTCGGCGGCTTCCTGCTCGGCGAGGCGCTCGCGTCACCGCCGATCTTCATCAACGAGTACGGCTACGGGGACCCGGGATACGGCAACGGCGGGGACAACTTCGGCGGCGGGGACTTCGGCGGAGACGGCGGCGGGGACTACGGCGGCGGCGATTTCGGCGGCGGAGACTACGGCGGCGGGGATATGGGTGGCGGGGACTTCGGCGGCAGCGATTTCGGCGGCGGGGGCGGGGACTTCTAGCCGCGGTAAGCGGACCGCGTCGGGGCAGGCATGGCGCCGGCAGCGACGCCACCCGCTTTGGTGCTCGGCTGCACGGGCACCGTGACCAAGGTCCCGACGGTCCGGGTGACCATGGCAGGCTCGGTCGCGGGCCCCACCGGCCAGGTGGCCAACACCGGCACCGGGT
>DAIOWL010000619.1:0-4753 GCA_036758545.1 Streptosporangiaceae bacterium
GATCCGGGGTTTCATGGCGTTCCAGCTGGTCCGACGCACCCGGAGAGCGATGCTGACGGTGCCGGTGTGAGCGGAGTCCGGTTTTCGAAAACCTGCCGCCCGGCCGCGGCCCAGTAGATCAACGTCCCAGCGGCATGAACACGGCATCCCCAAGAGTATGACGGCGCCACGGGCCGGTCCCGGGAACCACGGCAGTGCGCTAGGGACCTGACAGCACCCTAGGCACCACCACGTGCTCGTTCTCTGACACCCGGCGCCCGGGATCTCAGTAGCCCAGGCCGCCCGCGCAACCTCAGCGATCCCGGTCTGGCCGCGACCGTTCGGCGAGCCAAAATGTCAGACCCCCGCGCTATCTTCGAACAGACATCGAAGACGACTGGACATCCGAACGAATTTAGGTTCGAATAGATGGACCAACGCCGGCCGGGTGAGGTGAGAGGAAGCGTCTCGCCTGGCCGGGCCAGAAGAGGAGATGAGGAGCGATGGTGAACGCAGCAGAGATGCGGATGGGCCTGGGTGATGTGAGCCCACGGCATCCTGGGGTGGCACCGACCGTGCTCAGCATGCTCCAGTCCGCGCGGCGGGGGCTCGCGGAGGCGGCCGATGAATCGGCGCCCGGCGCCCGGTATGTCACGGCGCACCTGGCGGCGCTGCGGGCGGCGGCGGCGGTGGTGGCGGCGCGGGGAGAGCCACGGCCGCGGCGCAGGAAGCCGTACAGCGTGTGGGAGCTACTGCCCCAGGTCGAGCCCGCGCTCACCGAGTGGGCCGCCTACTTCGCGGCCGGGGCGGGCAAGCGAGCGGCCGCCGAAGCGGGGCTGCCGCGCGCGGCGTCGGCCCGGGAGGCCGATAGCCTGCTGCGGGACGCGGAGACCTTCCTGTCACTGGCGGAGACCGCGCTCGGCGTGGAGGTGCAGTCTCCGCTCCCGCTCAGGCCGGCAGGCTAGCGGACCTAGAGGATAAGAACCCTTCCATCGCGCCGCGGGCGTCGGCGTCGAGCACGCCCCAGCTGATGAGTTCTTCGGTGAGGTCGGCGGGGGACTTGTCGTAGATGACGGCCAGCGAGCGGAGGTCCTCGTGCCGCACGGAAAGGACGCGGCCGTTGTAGTCACCGCGCTGGCTCTGGATGGTCGCGACGTAGCGGGCCAGCGGGCCGACCTTGTCCTTGGGCAGCTGGCCCATCCGCTCCAGGTCAATGACGAGCTTGGGCGTGGGCACCAGCGGCGTGGGCGTGGCGTCGCCGGGCAGCAGCTCGGACACCGGGACCCCGTAGAACTCGGCGAGTTCGGCGAGCTTCTGGACAGTCACCGACCGGTCGCCGCGCTCGTAGGAGCCCACCACGACGGCCTTCCAGCGGCCGCGGGACTTCTCTTCGACTCCGTGCAGCGAGAGGCCCTGCTGCGTGCGGATGGCGCGCAGCCGCGCGCCAAGGGTCTTGGCGTACTCAGATGGCATTCTTTCCTCGGTTCCCCGGCCAGTCGTCGCTTACGGTAACGGTTACGCTCAGTGACGGTAGGCGGCGAGCGCTATAAGGTCAAGCCGAATGGAAAAAACTGGCTTAACTCGGCCGGTAACCGGCTAGCTCTCCCGGATCACTATGTACCCTCCGCCGGCGGGCGAGAACCTAGCTGAAATCAGGTTTCCCGTCGCTGCGGGCGTGTTGCCGCCATATAGCCATCTCTCGTCATGTTCTGCCGGACTCTTTCCTGTGTGACGTAAATCACATGTCAGCCGACCGGGGGCAAAGCTGCCAGCACCAGTGGTAACTCCCCGTATGATCCTCAACGTAGACATCCTTTAAGGACCGTCCGGAGAGGCGGGGAAGGAGGTCGCTTCTATGTGCGCGGCCAGTAATCCGGTCGCGGGGCGTGATGGCCTCGCGGTGCTCGACCCCGAGGAAATCAGGCGGGCGCTGACCAGGATCGCTCACGAGATCCTGGAACGGACGCACGGCGGTGACGGGGTCATCCTGCTCGGCATCCCGACGCGCGGGGTGCCGCTGGCACGCCGCCTCGCAGCGCGGATCGGCGAGTTCGAGGGCCTCGACGTCCCCTGTGGCTCGCTCGACGTGACCATGCACCGGGATGACCTGCGGCTTCATCCGGCCCGTGCGCTGGGCCGCACCGAACTCCCGCCCGGCGGGGTGGACGGCAAGACGGTCGTCCTGGTTGACGACGTGCTGTTCTCGGGCCGGACGGTGCGCGCCGCGCTCGACGCCCTGAACGACCTCGGCCGGCCGCGCGCGGTCCAGCTCGCGGTCCTGGTCGACCGCGGCCACCGCGAACTCCCGATCCGCGCCGACTATGTGGGGAAGAACCTGCCCACCTCGCAGCGCGAGGTGGTGCACGTCCGGCTCACCGAGGTCGACGCGCAGGACGGTGTGATGATCAGCGGCGAGGGGGGAAAGCCATGAAGCGCCACCTGATCTCGGCCGCCGACCTCAGCCGGGGCGACGCGGTGCTCATCCTGGACACCGCGGAGGAACTCGCCAGCCTCGCCGACCGGCCGATCAAGAAGCTGCCCACGCTGCGCGGCCGGACCGTGGTCAACCTGTTCTACGAGGACTCGACCAGGACCAGGATCTCGTTCGAGGCCGCGGCGAAGCGGCTCTCCGCCGACGTGATCAACTTCTCGGCGAAGGGGTCGAGCGTCGCCAAGGGCGAGAGCCTCAAGGACACCGCGCTGACACTGGAGGCGATGGGCGCGGACGCGGTAGTCATCAGGCACGGGGCGTCGGGCGCGGCGCACCGGCTGGCCGAATGGGTCCAGGGCAGCGTGCTGAACGCCGGCGACGGTACCCACGAGCACCCCACGCAGGCGCTGCTCGACGCGTTCACGATCCGGCGCAGGCTCAGGGGCAGCGGCACGTCCGGCGCGCGTGGCGCCGGGCTCGACGGCCTCCGGGTGACGATCGTCGGAGACGTGCTGCACAGCCGGGTCGCCCGGTCCAACGTGCTGCTGCTGAGCACCCTCGGCGCCGAGGTGACGCTGGCCGCGCCGCCCACGCTGCTGCCGCTGGCGGTGGGCAGCTGGCCCTGCGCCGTCAGCTACGACCTGGACAGCGAGCTGCCGAAGAGCGACGTGGTGATGATGCTCAGGGTCCAGCAGGAACGGATGACCGCCGCCTACTTCCCCAGCGTGCGTGAGTACAGCCGCCGCTACGGGCTGGACGTCGCACGGATGGCGCGCCTGCCCGGGCACGCCATCGTCATGCACCCCGGGCCGATGAACCGGGGAGTCGAGATCGCGGCCGAAGTGGCGGATTCGGTCCGCTCGACGATCGTGGAGCAGGTGGCCAACGGGGTCACCACCCGGATGGCGGTCCTGTACCTGCTGCTCGGCGGCACAGAGTTCCCTGCGACGGGGGTGGCCCTATGACGGGCAACGAGAGCTGGCTGATCCGGGGTGTCACGATCCCCGGACGTGACGAGACGGCCACCAGCATCCTGATCACCGGCGGGTCGGTCACGGCCATCGGCCCGGCCCTGGATCATCCCGGCGCCAGAACCCTCGACGCCGGCGGCCTGATCGCCCTGCCCGGCCTCGTCGACCTGCACACGCACCTGCGCGAGCCCGGCCGCGAAGACGCGGAAACGGTGGAGACAGGGACCGCGGCGGCGGCCCTCGGCGGGTACACCGCGGTGCACGCGATGGCCAACACCGACCCGGTGGCCGACACGGCCGGGGTGGTCGAGCAGGTCTGGCGGCTGGGCCGCGCCGCGGGGCACTGCGACGTCCAGCCGGTCGGCGCCGTTACGATCGGCCTCAATGGCGCCCGGCTGGCCGAGCTCGGCACGATGGCGGATTCGGCCGCCCGGGTCCGGGTGTTCTCCGACGATGGCCGGTGCGTGTCCGACCCGCTGCTGATGCGCCGCGCCCTGGAGTACGTCAAGGCCTTCGACGGCGTGATCGCCCAGCACGCCCAGGATCCCAGGCTCACCGAGGGCGCGCAGCTCAACGAGGGCGAGATGTCCGCGCGCCTCGGCCTGGCCGGCTGGCCCGCCGTGGCCGAGGAGGCCATCATCGCGCGCGACTGCCTGCTCGCCGCGCACGTCGGCTCGGCACTACATGTCTGCCACGTCTCCACTGCCGGGTCCGCCGAGATCATCCGCTGGGCCAAGTCCAAGGGATGGCCGGTCACCGCCGAGGTCACCCCGCACCACCTGCTGCTGACCGACGAGCTCGCGGCGGGCTACGACCCGGTGTTCAAGGTCAACCCGCCGCTGCGCACCGAGGCCGACGTAGCCGAACTGCGGCGTGCCCTGGCCGACGGCACCATCGACTGCGTGGCCACCGACCACGCCCCGCACCCGGTGGAGGCCAAGGAGTCGGAGTGGGGCGAGGCGGCGTTCGGCATGACCGGGCTCGAGACCGCCCTGCGGGTGGTGCAGCGGGCGATGGTCGAGACCGGGCTGCTGGACTGGGCCGGGGTGGCGGACCGGATGTCGGTCCGGCCCGCCAGGATCGGGCGGCTGACCGGGCACGGCCACGTGCTGACACAAGGCGCGCCCGGTCACATCACCCTGTACGACCCCGCGGCGCCCGCCGAGGCGGTCACGCCGGCCGGGGCGTCCAAGAGCCGGAACACGCCCTTCGCCGGGATGGAGCTGCCGGGCCGCGTCGTCGCCACCTTCCTGCGCGGCGTCCCGGCCGTGCTCGACGGAAAGCTGGCCTGAACCATGACACACCCGGCCCTGCTCGTCCTGGAGGACGGCACGACGCTGCGCGGCACCGCGTTCGGCGCGGACGGCGAGAC
>DAIOWL010000620.1:0-4725 GCA_036758545.1 Streptosporangiaceae bacterium
GCCCGCCGGATCCTGGGCGGGCTGGAGCAGGCGGGTCACGCGGACGCCGGGGATCAGTACGTCCGATATGCCCGCTCCCGGATATCCCAGGTGGACTCGCCGGGCGCCGGCGATCGTGATGCGCAGCCAGCTGGTGCGGCCGGGGACCACCTTCAGCGGCTGGACCGCGCCGGTCGCGGCGACCCGGGTGGTGACGCTGCCGGCCGCGGTGGACACCCGGAGCAGGCTGGCGATCTCCCGGGTGGTGCTGTCGTCCAGCAGGCGTATCCCGATGCTGGCCGGCAGGTCAGGCCGGCCGGTGAAGCCGATCTGGATCCACTGCTTCACCGGCGACCACTCATCGCCCTCCGCCCAGGCCGTCGCCGGGTTGCCGTCGAAGGCGCTGGCCGGGTCCTCCTGCTGGGTGTCGGCGATCCAGGAGCCGTACGACGATGCGGTCACGCTCGTCGCGCCGGACAATACGGCCTCGGTCAGGTGGCCGGCGGCGGGCACCGGCAGCAACTGCCGGGGCGGGCCGCCCGCCCGGCCGAGCTGGCCGGCGTCGGGCGGGTTCGTCTCTGTCGCGGTGTAGGTGTAGGAGACGTTGGCATTGACCAGGCCGAACAGCGTGTCGGCGCGGCGCTGCCCGTCGGTGACCGCCCACTGCGCGGGCCTGGTCGGCAGCGGGTCACCGGCGATGATGGCAGGCTGGCCGGGGCCGAGCAGGTGCTGCCCGGTGAGCTGCAGCAGTGAATCGGGCCCCCCGTTCACCAGCATGGTCTGGCTGGCCGGAACGGCGCTGACCGGACTGGGCGGACCCGAGGACCCGGCCGGGGCGTAGACCTCGACCGCCGGGAAGCTGGGCACCGCCGCCTGCTGCGCCCGGGTCGCCCGCGGCTGGATCTGCTTACCGCCGATCGGCGGGCCGAAGGAGGCGACCCGGTTGAAGCCGGACAGCGCCAGGGTCTGGTGCACGAGGGCCGCGGACGTGTAACCCACCTGGTGTGGGTCCAGGTCGTTCCGGACCACGATGTAGCGGACGCCGGCGCGTTGCAGATATCCGGCCAGGCCGCTGACCTGTTCGCCGGATTCGATCGCCTTTTCCGCGGTGTCCAGCAGGATCTGCGACCCCGCGCCGCCGTAGGGTACCAGGCCGCGTTGCGCCCACGGTGATTTGGCCAGCGCCACCAGCGGGTCGTCGATCGGGTCGCCCCACAGGTAGGTGCCGTGCGCGTCCCCGGGCACCACCAGGGCGGTGTTCATCGGCGACCGGGCCGCCAGGAACCCGGCGACCTGATACCAGTACCGCGGCACCGCGGAAAACGAGCCCGGGTTGAGAACCTGGCCGGACAGGTACGGCAGCATCAGCCCGATCAGCACGACCCCGACGACGGCCCGGGCCTCCAGCGTGTATATCCGCTGGAGCGGACTGGCCTGGCGGCCCGGATGCCTGGCCAGCCAGGTCGCGACCGCGTGCGCCAGGCCCAGCGCCAGCGCGGCCGCGATGACCGGTTCCAGCTTGTAGACGTTACGGAACGGGGCGAGCGCGCCGTCCAGCAGGTGGTCGACCGGCCCGTGAAACGGGCCGCCGAGCGTGCGGCCGTAGCCGGCCAGCGCGCAGGCCGCCGCGAGGCCCGCGGACAGCCGGAGCCAGGTCCCGGCCGGCATGCTCCGCAGCGCCAGCCCGTACAGGCCGCATGCGGCCGCGATGGCGCCGACGATGATCGCCATCGGAGTGCTCACCATGGCCCAGCCCGCGGGCAGCCACGGCGTGCCGAGGTTGAGGTAGGCGGTCCAGTTGCCGGCGCCGCGCAGCGCGGCGGCGGCCGACTCGGTGCCCGTGGTGGTGGACGCCTGCTCCACGTAGGGCAGGAAGTTGAACGCGTACTTGCCCTGCAGCAGCAGCGGCAGGGCCCACCACGCGGTGGCCATCACCACCGCGGCGCCCCAGCAGACGGCCAGCGACACGAGCCGCCGCCCGCGGGCATAGGTGAGGATGAACAGGCCCGGCAGCAGCAGCGCTTCGATGGTTACGGTGGCGTTCACCCCGGACATGCACAGCACGACGGCGCCAGAGCGGGCGGCGGCCCAGACCACGCCGCCCCGGACCAGGGGACCGCGCACGGCCGTCGTGAGCGGCAGCACCGCCCACGGCGCGAGCATCCCGGGCAGCGCCGCCGACGAGGTGGACCCGATCACGATGGTGAACGTCGGCCACAGCGCGAATACCAGGCCGGCCAGCAAGCGGGAGGCCGGCGACCCGATGTCGAGCGCTTCCGCCAGCTTGACCAGCCCGGCGAAGCCGACCGCGATGATCAGCGAGAGCCACAGCCGTTCGGTGAGCCAGACCGGGACGTGCGCGAGGTGGCCGACGAGGTAGAACGGGCCCATCGGCATGGCGTAGCCGATCGCCTGGTTGTTCAGCGCGCCGAAGGTGTTCCGCGGGTCCATGAGATGCCACAGGCTCGCGTAGAAGCCGGCCGGATCCAGGTCGACGCTGAGCTTGGTCTCGAAGAACATCCGGCCCGGGTCGTTCGCCAGGAGCACGAGGAACGCGCCCAGCCACACCAGGCCGACCCAGCGCAGCACGGACCAGCGCAGCACCGGGCTGCGTGGCCGCCTGCCCGATGTCCTCTCCCGCTCGCCCGCGTCGGCGGGCATCGCCGGGCGGGCGAGTCGCTCGACGCCGGCCCGGATCGTCATCCGACGCGTCTCATGATCAGCATGAGGTTCCAGGTGGCGATCTCACGCAGGCCAGGCAGCCGCAGCAGCAGGCGGCACCACCGCGGGTAGTACCGGGGCCGCGCCGCCACGATCTCGACGTCCGGCCGGGCCCGCAGCGATCGCAGCACCGGTCCGACGTGCACCCGGTACAGGTTGACGCCGACCTCGTGCTTGGGCTTGCGCTGATAGCGCTTGATGTACCGGCGCCCGGCGTAGTCCGGGCCCAGATAGTGCCACGGTGACATCTCGTGGCCGCCCCACGGGGAGTACCAGTTCGTGTAGGACAGGTACACCAGGCCGCCCGGCCGGGTAGCGCGGATCATCTCCTCGATCAGCCCCATCGGATCCGGGACGTGCTCGAGCACGTTGGAGGAGAAGACCACGTCGGCCGTGCCGTCGCGGACCGGCAGCCAGTAGCCGTCCGCGACCACCCCGCCGACCGGCGCGGCGGTCCTGAACGACAGTTCGGCGGGATCGGGCTCGAACAGGTAGCAGTGCGCGCCGCGGGCCCGGAACGCGCTGGTAAACCAGCCGCCCCCGCCGCCGACGTCTACCACCGTCCGCCCGTCAAGCTCAGCGTGCTCGGCCACCTGCTGCACGGCGTCCTCGGCCAGGCTCGCGTAGAACTTCTCCGGGTCGCTCTGTTCGGCCAGGAACAAGCGGAACAGCCGGATCGACCGGAGCAGGCCGGAGGGGGGCGCCTGATCGGCACTGTGTCGGTGAGTCGGCGCCATCAGGCTCATGCAAGTCCTCGAGCGTCGTGCACAGTCCGTGCGTACAAGCACGAGCCTGACCTCTCTCCCGCCGTGATCATGGCCGGAGAGCGTCAGCCTCGTGATTTCGTTGTCGAATGCTACTGCGGGGTAGAGGAGATGCGCAGGATAAAACGCGGATTTCGCGACGCCGGGCGGGATTGAGCGTGAACCGTTATCTAACCGGTTTCCGCATAAGTGGATCTTCGTCCCAATTGTCTGTGCTCGTCAGCGACGACCTCAGGGCGTCTGGCGGCGCTAGCCGGCGCGTTCTGCCTGGATTTGGCGCTCCCGTCTTGTAGTCTTCTCCCTTACTCCCGCTCCCGGGGCGCTGTCTCCGGTGTTTTCACTACCGGCAAGTAACCACACCACTATGCTTGCGATCCTTCCCGAGGGATCACGACCTGACGGCTGCTGACGCGGATCCGCCGCGTCATCCTGTGGCCTGGAGCCGCGCGATGAACGATGATTCAGGCGCCCTGTCTGCTGGGATAGGGCCTGCTGGGATAGGGCCTGCGGAGACAAGCCTGGCTGGCGAGCCGGGAGCGGCCTTTACGCCTGCGCCGGACCGGGCCGAGCTACTGGCCGAGCCCGCGCCGTGGCCGGATTACGGGCTGCCGGAACCGATCGGCGGCGGCTATCAGCGCAAGAGCATCCTGTTCGTCGCCTGGCGGGACCTCGCGAACCGGCAGGCCGGGGGATCCGAGGTGCTGGTTGACCGGCTGGCGTCCGGCGTGCTCGCCCGCGGTCACCGGGTGACCCTGATGTGCGGCGGACAGGTGGCCGAGCGGCCGTACCGGGTGGTGCGCAACGGCGGCACGTACACCCAGTTCCTCCGCGCGCCGCTCGCTTACCTGCGGCACTTCAGGAGCTACGACCTGATCGTCGAGGTCTGCAACGGAATGCCCTTCCTGGCGCCGCTGTGGTCCCGGCGCCCGGTGCTCTGCCTGGTGAACCACATGCACACGGAGCTGTGGTCGATCCGGTTCCGGCCGCCGTTCTCCACGGTGGGACGCAACATCGAGCGGGTCGTCATGCCCCGGGTGCACCGCGAGAACCTGTTCCTCACCGTGTCCCCGTCCACGGCGGAGTCGCTGCAGCAGATCGGGGTCGGCCAGGACCGGATCCGGCAGATCTGCAACGGCGTCGAGGCGCCGGATCCGCCGACCCCGCGGTCGCCGGAGCCCATGTTCCTCGCGTTCGGCAGGCTCGCCGACTACAAGCGCCTCGACCTGCTGCTGCGGCTGTGGGACCGGGTGCGGCACGTGAC
>DAIOWL010000621.1:0-4720 GCA_036758545.1 Streptosporangiaceae bacterium
CGCGGACCAGGCCCGCGCCGGCGCCGAGCAGGCCGGGGCCGAACTCATCGTCGTGGACGCGGTCGGCTTTCCCGATCTGCTGGCCTCGGCCGCTCCGGACGACCAGGTCGCGGATGCGGGCGACGACGACACCGCGGTGATCCTCTACACCTCCGGCACGACCGGGCAGCCCAAGGGCGCCGAGCTCACCCACGGCAACCTGATCAGCAACACGGAGGTGTCGCGCGCCGACATCGTCCAGGCCCACCCGGACGACGTCATCTTCGGCGGGCTCCCGCTGTTCCACGTGTTCGGTCAGACCGTCGCGCTCAACGTGGCGGTGGCGTCCGGAGCGTGCCTGACCCTGCTGCCGCGGTTCGACGCCGGGCACGCGCTGCGGATCATTGCCGGCCACCGGGTCACCGTCTTCGAAGGCGTGCCGACCATGTACGTGGCGCTACTGCACCAGGACGACCGTTCGGACTACGACACCTCCTCGCTACGTATGTGCATATCGGGCGGCGCGGCCCTGCCGGTCGAGGTGCTGCGCGGGTTCGAGGAGGCGTTCGGCGTCCCGGTGCTCGAGGGCTACGGGCTGTCGGAAACCTCGCCGGTCGCCTCGTTCAACCTCCCCGGCCGCGAGCGCAAGCCCGGCTCGATCGGCACGCCTATCCGGGACGTCCATATGCGCGTCGTGGACGGCGAAGGCCACGAGGTCCCGCAGGGTGAGGTGGGCGAGATCGTGATCCGCGGGCCGAACGTCATGAAGGGTTACTGGCACCGCCCCGAGGCCACCACCGAGGCGATCCGCGACGGCTGGTTCCACAGCGGTGACCTGGCCCGCGTGGACGAGGACGGCTATTTCTACATCGTGGACCGGAAGAAGGACATGATCATCCGCGGCGGCTACAACGTCTACCCGCGGGAGATCGAGGAGGTGCTCTACGAGCACCCCGCGGTCGCCGAGGCCGCCGTGATCGGCGTGCCGCACCCGGCCCTGGGGGAGGAGGTCGGCGCCGCGGTGGCCCTCAAGCCGGGTGCCGCCATCACCGCCGAGGAATTGCGCGACCACGTCAAGGGCCAGGTCGCGGCGTACAAGTACCCGCGCCACGTGTGGATCATGGACGCGCTCCCCAAGGGCCCGACCGGCAAGATCGTCAAGCGGGACATCGTCATCCCTTCCGACCTCAGCGCGCCGTGAGGCCGCTGGGCGAGTACCTGCGCGGCGTGGTCTGCTATCCGCGGCGTGCGTGCAGGAGCGCGGATCCGAGTTCGGTCCGGTGGTAGCGGACCTCGTGGCCGTGCCGGGCGGTGGTGAGGAGACCTGCGTCGCGGAGCGCGAGCAGGTGGCGGGAGACGCCTGCCGGGCTGAGTTCGGTGGCCGCGGCGAGCGAGGTCGTCGAGAGGGGCTGGTCCAGGGCGGTGAGGATAAGGGCGCGCGTGCGGCCGAGCAGCCGTCCGAGCGCGCCGGGCGGGGCTGCGGGTGCCTGCCAGAGCTCGGCGATGCCGGCGGCAGGGTAGATGATGGTCGGCTGCCACGGTTCCTCGATGACCGCGGCGACGTGCGGCCACAGGTAGGCGCTCGGCATGAGCAGGAATCCGCGCTCGCCAACCGCGACGGTGCGGCCAGTGCGGTCGGCTAGCGACAGGCCTCGCTTGGTCCAGCGGATTTTCGGGTGGAGCTCATCGAGAGCGCTCCGCAGGCCGTGCCGCGCCAGCGTGCGGGAGCGTTCGTCGATGTCGCGGTCCAGCAGCGTGCGGATGCGGACCCAGAACGGTGCGACCAGGCTGGTCCAGGCGTCGTGAAGCCGGGCCGCCAGCTGGTCTCGTGCGCGTTCCGGATCGGTGAGCAGGTGCGTGAGCAGGCGGCGCTGCTGCTCGTGGTCCACGGTTTCGCGGCACCGCTCGAGCTCGCGGGCGACTTGTGCCGGCTCGGTCGCGCGAATCTCCGCCAGCTGGCTGCGAAGACCCGGCCTGGAGATCCGAGGCGGCGGGGTCAGGAAGTCCGGCACGTAGCCGCGGCGCGGAAGCACGGCAAGGAGCGGCGCCAGGTCGAGCCGGGCCGCACGCGCCTGGACGAGCTGCAGCCAGGGCCGGTGGTAGGAGCGTCCGCGTTCGTCGGCGGACGCTTGCACCGCCGCCTGCGTCTCCCATACCGGCGACACGGCGAAGCGGACGGTCAGCAGATCGTCCGGGGCACGCAGCGCAAACAGCGTCATCGGTATTCAAGATACGCCCAGGCGCGAATCATTTGCGGCCAGAGTCCGGCCGTTGCTTACTGATGTCATGCCAGGTGCAAGCGAGCAGACGCGGCGGGTGAAGATCGTCAACGCCAATTGGGTGGCCGGTCCGGACGGCGATCACGGCCGGTTCGAGGTCATGATGGTGACCGAGGATGACCACCGGCATGTGGCCGCCCCCAGCCCCGCAGCCATGACTGCCCTTATCGCGTTGACTCAGGCGGATACCGTCCTGCTCTGGGATCCTGCCGATCGCACGCTGATCGCTGCCAACCTCGTCGGCAAGATGCCCTGGACTGAGCGCGCCCAGCCCAGCCCGCCGGTCCGCTGACGCCCTCGGCCATCGTCAGCGGCGGGAGCGCAGGACAACCAATGCGCATGGCAGGAATCCGGCAGTATGACGCGGTCTGCGCGTCAGGGACTCGAGGCACGGGTTCCTGTTCCAGCATCACGCGGAGTTTGCCGCTCACGTCGAGGCTTCCTCAGCCAGCCTCGTTAGATTGAGAACCGCCATGACGACGACATATCCGGAATCTCCCGGCACGCACATGATCGTCCTGCCCGGCGGCGGGTACGCCGCCCACGCTCCGCACGAAGCCGAGCCCGTGGCCAGCTGGCTCAGCGAGATAGGCATGCAGGCGAGCGTGTTCCGCTATCCGCTCAACGTCCGGCACCCAGCGCCGCTGGACGCGCTGCGCGCTGAGATCCGCCGCCGAAGAGCAGACGGGGCACAGCGCATCGGGCTCATCGGGTTCTCCGCAGGAGGCCATCTGGCCGGGCTGGCCGCCCTCGCGCCCGGCGCCGCGCCCGATCAGACCGTACAGTTCGCTGTCCTGGGCTACGCCATCACCTCGATGGAGACCGAGACCTACCGCCCGGCCCGGCTCATCCTGCTCGGCGAGGACGCCAGCCCGCAGCTGCGCCGGTCGACGTCGCTGGACTCGCTGGTCACGCCCGAGTCACCGCCGTTCTTCGTCTGGCACACCGCCGAGGACCCCTACGTTCCCCCCGAACACACCTACCGCTTCGCCGCCGCCCTCGCGGCCAGCCGTGTTCCTCACGCCGTGCACGTGTTCGCTCACGGTCCGCACGGCCTCGGCCTGGCCCAGGGCGCTGGCCAGACCGCGATCTGGACCACGCTGGCGGAAGCCTGGATCCGGGAACAGGTGGCACCGCCGCGATCATCCAGCTAGCCGGGCTCACTGCCCGCGGCCGGTCGGCGGTGCACACGGATGTATCAACCGCCGTCGGCCGGGCCTCCGCCAGGTATACGCATTGCCACCGGGCCGCAGATCCCGGTCATGCGGGAACAACTACGGGGGGAACAGATGAACGGAAGCCAGCAAAGGGCCGATCCCAAGCTGTGCTGGAATTGCGGCAAGCGGGGAGTCCCCGGGGTCGGCAGCCGGATGACTTGCAGCGAGTGCGAGGTGACCTGGATGCCGTGGTCGTCAGCCGCTCGCGGTGACCCGGAAAAGGTCTGCTGGGAGGGCGCGGTCATCTTCTGCGTTGACTTCTCAAGGCCGGGGGCTCTCGGAGCGCCAGCGTGAAGGACGCGCTCGTGCTGTCAGGCTGACCCCGAAATCATTGGACGCGGCCCGCTCGCCTGAGCACCATCAGCACATGGAACTACGCATCCAGTGCTTGTGCATCGACGCCACCGACCCAGCCAGGATCGCCAGCTTCTGGGAAGCCGCGCTGGGCTGGCGCCGCACGTGGGAGGAGGAAGACCAGGTCTGCCTCGAGCCGCCGGAGGGCAGCCCCGAAGATGGCATCGCTCCCGACCTGATATTCCTCAAGGTCCCCGAAGGCAAGACCGTCAAGAACCGGCTCCACCTGGATCTGCGCCCCGCCGATCAGGGCGCCGAAGTCGCCCGGCTCCAGGCACTCGGCGCCCGGCAGGTCAGTGTCGGCCAGGGCGACGTCAGCTGGGTGGTCATGGCCGACCCAGATGGTAACGAGTTCGACGTGCTCCAGCCGCTGACCCCGGACGAACTGCCTCCCGGGCACGACGCCCTCGGCCGCCGCATCGCTGGCGCGTGACTGATCACCGATGGTTCGGCGGGATGGGACGTTCCTCCCAGCTTCACACGAGCCGGTATCGGCCTGAGGCGAGGACGCGCCGGACTTCGGCGGCCGTCTGCTCCGCGTCGAGGTCCCCGGTGTCGATCGCGTGGTCCTCGAGGTCGCCGAGCTGTGCGAACGCGGCGTGAAGGCCGGTGATCGCGGCGGCATCCTTCAGTTCAGGGCCGGCGCGCTCCTTCGCGCGCGCCAGCGTGGTGTCCAGGTCGGGTCTGAGGACGACGTAGGACACCACTAGGTGGTCATGCTCGGCGGCCGCGCGGAACGGCGGCAGGAACCACGGCCCGATGATCCCGTCGACCACGACGTCGTAGCGGCCGGTCACGAACGTCGCGACGGTCCGGGTGATCGCCTCGATGACCACACCTGGCAGCGTGGGGACCGGTGCTGGAACATCACCCGGACGCGCTCCTGTACCC